>NZ_JBNFMU010000137.1:0-17611 GCF_049942315.1 Pseudomonas wayambapalatensis | reverse complement strand
GATCCCTGTAGGAGCGGCGGTTCGGCGCCCCGACTTGTCCCGCGAACCGGGGGCCAAAGCCCCCGGCCATTCACCTCAGTCGAACACGATGCCCTGCGCGAGCGGCAGCTCACGCGAGTAGTTCACGGTATTGGTCTGACGGCGCATGTAGCCCTTCCATGCGTCCGAACCGGACTCACGGCCACCACCCGTCTCTTTCTCGCCACCGAACGCGCCGCCGATTTCCGCGCCGCTGGTGCCGATGTTCACGTTGGCGATACCGCAATCACTGCCCGAGGCGCTCTGGAAGCGCTCGGCCTCGCGGATGTCGGTGGTGAAGATGCACGACGACAGGCCCTGTGGCACTTCGTTGTTCAGGCGCAGGGCCTCTTCGAAGTCATCGTAGGCCAGCACGTAGAGGATCGGCGCGAAGGTTTCGTGGCGCACCACCTCGCTCTGTGCCGGCATCTCGGCGATGGCGGGCGATACGTAGTAGGCATTGGGGTACTGGTCGGCCAATTGGCGCTCGCCACCGAAGACCTGCCCACCCTCGTCGCGCGCCTTGGCCAGCGCGCCCTGCATGGCGTCGAACGACAGCTTGTCGATCAGCGGGCCGACCAGGTTGTCTTTGCGCGGGTCGCCGATGCGCACCTTGCCGTAGGCGGCTTTGACACGGGCGACCACTTCGTCCTTGATCGAGCGGTGGACGATCAGCCGGCGCAGCGTGGTGCAGCGTTGGCCAGCGGTGCCCACGGCCGAGAACAGGATGCCGCGCACGGCCAGGTCGAGGTCGGCGCTCGGGGCGAGGATCATGGCGTTGTTGCCGCCCAGTTCGAGGATGCTGCGACCGAAGCGCGCCGCAACCCGCGGGCCCACTTCACGGCCCATGCGGGTGCTGCCGGTAGCGCTGACCAGCGGTACACGCGGGTCATCGACCAGGGCTTCACCGGCTTCACGCCCGCCGATCACCAGTTGGCTGAGGCCCTGCGGCGCCTCACCAAAGGCTTTCAGGGCCTTCTCGAACAGCGCCTGGCAGGCCAGTGCGGTCAGCGGGGTCTTTTCCGAAGGTTTCCACACCACCGAGTTGCCGGCTACCAGCGCCAGCGTGGTGTTCCATGCCCATACCGCAACCGGGAAGTTGAAGGCACTGATCACCCCGACCACGCCCAGCGGATGCCAGGATTCACGCATATGGTGGCCCGGACGTTCGGAGGCGATGGTCAGGCCGTAGAGTTGACGCGACAGGCCGACGGCGAAGTCGCAGATGTCGATCATCTCCTGCACTTCGCCCAGGCCTTCCTGGGTGATCTTGCCGGCTTCGATGGACACCAGCTCGCCAAGGTCAGCCTTGTGCGCACGCAGCACTTCACCAAACAGACGCACCAGCTCGCCGCGACGCGGGGCCGGCACGTTGCGCCAGGCTTCGAAGGCTGCTTGCGCCTGGTCGATGCGCGCGATGGTCTCGGCCTTGCCGAGCAATTTCACCGAGGCGATCTGGCTGCCGTCGATCGGCGTGTGAACAGGGTAGTCGCCCTGGGTGTGATCCGCGGCGGCGACGCCGAGGCGCTCGAGCAATGCAGCAACCATTGTGCTTCTCCTACATCGGGTGAAGGGTTGAAAAGGTGATGGGGATCAGTATTAATCCGATTACATAGCTGCAACAAACGACCTTTATTCCTCTTATCATTCCCCTGCGGAATGGTATCGCAGCCCTAGAGAGTGCCATGTCCAAACGCCTGGTTCCGTCGATGACAGCCTTGCAGTGCTTCGAGGCCGCCGCCCGTCACCTGAACTTCACCCGCGCCGCCGAAGAGCTGCACCTGACCCAGAGCGCCGTCAGCAAGCAGGTGGCACAGCTCGAAGAGATGCTGCGTCACCACCTGTTCCTGCGCATCCGCCGGCGCCTGCAGCTCACGCCGGCGGGTGCGCTGTACCTGGCCGAGGTCAACAAGATCCTCACCCAGGTGGATATGTCCAGCCGCTATGTCCTCACCTATGGCGAACAGACCGAAGTATTGAAAGTAGCCACTCAACCGAGTTTTGGCGTGCGATGGTTGATTCCTCGGCTCAAGGGCTTTGGCAAACGCCACCCCAACATCCACCTGGACATCCGCAACGAGATGGAGCCCTTCGCCCTGCTGCAGGGCTCGGCCGACGTGGTGTTCTTTTTCGGCCAGGGCACCTGGCCGGGTGCGACCTGCGTAGAACTGTTCGGCGAAGAGGTGGTGCCGGTGTGCGCCCCGGAGCTGCTGGGCGGACAAGAGCTGGACGGCCCCGGTGCGGTGGCCAGGCAGGTGCTGCTGCAAAGCACCTCGCGGCCGGAGGCCTGGCATGAATGGTTCCTGGAACAGGGGCTGCACACCGACAACAGCTACCATGGTCCGCGCTTCGATACCTTCTACATGGCGCTCAGCGCCGCACAGTCCGGCTGCGGCGTGGCCCTGGTGCCGCGCTATCTGGCGGCCAAGGAATTGGCCGAAGGCAGCCTGGTAGTGGCCTGGAACCATGCGATGCCGAGCAATGGCAAGCACTACCTGGCGTTCGCCGAACATGCGGCGGAGGTGCCGAAGGTGCGGGCGTTGGTGGAATGGATTCGCGCGCAGTTGCCGGGGTGATGCGTTGGAGCGATAGGGCCGGCAAATTCAATAGCAAAAGGAATGACCCTCACACTTTTTTTCGCTTGTGGACAAAGTCCATTCCCCGCTTTCATGTAAGGGTATCTACTGACCTTCAGGAAGCTAGCGATGCCCGCCCACGATTTCGTCAGCCCCGACAACATCCGCGCGCAGTTCTCTGCCGCCATGTCGCTCATGTACAAACAGGAAGTGCCGCTCTACGGCACGCTGCTGGCGCTGGTGAGCGAAATCAACCAGCAGGTCATGGCCCAGCAGCCTGAAGTCGCCCAGGCCCTGCGCTGGACCGGTGAAGTCGAACGCCTGGATCAGGAGCGCCATGGCGCGATCCGTGTCGGCACCGCCGAAGAGCTGGCGACCATCGCCCGCCTGTTCGCCGTCATGGGCATGGAGCCGGTTGGCTACTACGACCTGAGCTCGGCTGGGGTTCCGGTGCACTCCACCGCCTTTCGCGCGGTGCACGAACAGGCGCTGCACATCAGCCCGTTCCGCGTGTTCACCTCGCTGCTGCGCCTGGAGCTGATCGATAACCCGCCCCTGCGCGCATTGGCCCAGGACATCCTGGCCAAGCGCCAGATCTTCACCCCGCGCGTGCTGGAGCTGATCGCTCAGTGCGAACGCGACGGCGGCCTGAGCGCGGCCGATGCCGAAACCTTCGTACAGGAGGCGCTGCACACCTTCCGCTGGCACCAGCAGGCCACGGTCACCGCCGAACAGTACCAGCAACTGCACGACCAGCACCGCCTGATCGCCGATGTGGTGGCCTTCAAGGGCCCGCATATCAATCACCTGACCCCACGCACCCTGGACATCGATGCAATCCAGGTCGGCATGCCGGCCAAAGGCATTCCGCCCAAAGCCGTGGTCGAAGGCCCACCCACCCGGCGCCACCCGATACTGCTGCGTCAGACCAGCTTCAAGGCATTGCAGGAAAAGGTCGCGTTCAGCGATGCCCAGGGCAGCCACACCGCGCGCTTCGGCGAAATCGAGCAACGGGGTGCGGCGCTGACCCCCAAAGGCCGTGCGCTCTACGACCGCCTGCTCGACGCTACCCGAGCCGCCCTCAACGGGGTGCCGGCCGAAACCAATGCCGAGCACTACAAGACGCTGCTGGCGCAGCACTTTGCCGAATTCCCGGATGATCTGACGCAGATGCGCGAGCAGGGGCTGGCCTACTTCCGTTACTTCGCCACCGAAAAAGGCCTGGCCGAGCGAGATCGCCAGGATCGACCGTCCACGCTACAAGGCCTGATCGACGCTGGGCATGTGCATTTCGAGGCGCTGGTGTACGAGGACTTCCTGCCGGTCAGTGCCGCAGGGATCTTCCAGTCGAACCTTGGCGACGATGCCCAGGCTGACTATGGCAGCAATGCCAACCGCGATGCCTTCGAGGCAGCGCTGGGGCTCAAGGTGCAGGACGAACTGGCGCTGTACGCCCAGAGCGAACGACGTTCGCTGCAAGCCTGTGCACAGGCCTTGGGCGTTGCGTTGGACTAGGGTCATCGGGGCTGCCAGGCAGCCCCTTCCCGCACGCCATCACTCGCCGATGGCAGCCTTGTAGCCCGCCGCGTCCAGCAGTTTGTCCAGCTCGGCCTTGTCGCTTGGCTTGAGCTTGAAGATCCACGATTCGTAGGGCGCTTCATTGAGCAGCTCAGGGCTTTCGGCCAGCTCCTCGTTGACGGCGATGACTTCGCCGCCGACCGGGGCGTAGATGTCGGATGCGGCCTTGACCGACTCGACCACCCCCGCAGCGTCGCCCGCGGCGAACACCTTGCCGACTTCGGCCAGTTCGACGAACACCACATCACCCAGAGCTTCCTGGGCGTGATCGCTGATACCCACGGTCACGGTGCCGTCGGCTTCCAGGCGCGCCCATTCATGACTTTCAGCAAAACGCAGGTCGGCGGGGATATTGCTCATGTGTCGTATTCCTCGGTTGGCTCAGCGGTCTACCGCCGGTAATTGAGTGTTCAGATCAGGGTCTTGCCGTGGCGCACGAAGGTCGGTTTGACCACCCGCACCGGATACCACTTGCCGCGAATCTCTACTTCGGCGCGGTCGCCAGTGGCGATGGGCACGCGCGCCAAGGCAATGGACTTGCTTAGCGTAGGGGAGAAACTACCACTGGTGATCTCTCCTTCGCCAATACCGGCAACACGAACTATCTGGTGGGCACGCAGAACGCCGCGCTCCTCCAGGACCAGGCCGACCAGTTTGTCCTGCACACCACGCTCGATTTCCGCCAGCAGGCCGCTGCGGCCGATGAAATCGCGCTCGGCTGGCTCCCAGGCGATGCTCCAACCCAGGTTGGAGGTCAGCGGTGTGTGGGCTTCGTCGATATCCTGGCCGTACAGGTTCATGCCGGCTTCCAGGCGCAGCGTGTCACGAGCGCCAAGGCCGCTGGGGGCAATGCCGGCGCCGACCAGATCGTAGAAGAACGTTGCGGCCTGATCGCCTGGCAAGATGATTTCCAACCCGTCTTCGCCAGTGTAGCCGGTGCGGGCAATGAACCAGTCGCCTTCGCCGACGCCCTCGAACGGGCGCAGCTCGCGAATCAGCGCGGCACGCGCAGCACTGAGCAGTGCGGCGACCTTCTCGCGGGCCTGGGGCCCTTGGATGGCGAGGATCGCAAGATCGGGGCGGACCTCGATACCGACGGCAAAGCCTTCGCTCTGCGCGTTCAACCAGGCCAGTACCTTGTCGCGGGTGGCAGCATTGGCCACCAGTCGATAGCCGTCTTCGGTGCGGTAGGCGATCAGGTCGTCGATGACCTTGCCCTGCTCATTGAGCAACGGGCTGTAGAGGGCTTTGCCGGGGCTTTCGAGGCGGGCCACGTCGTTGGCCAGCAGGCGCCGTAGCCAGGGGGTGGCGTCGGCACCGTCGATGTCGATGACTGTCATGTGGGAAACGTCGAAGACGCCGCAATCACTGCGGACCTGATGATGTTCTTCGACCTGAGAGCCGTAATGCAGGGGCATGTCCCAACCGCCGAAATCGACCGTCTTGGCGCCAAGCGCCAGGTGCAGGTCGTACAGGGGCGTGCGCTGTCCCATGGGTTTCTCCTTCCGGGCGTGGCGAAGCAGAGGCGGTCGGCGCTGTTGAATCAGCACCTGATCTTGTAGGACCCACCTCTACGAATGCCGCGCATTGTAGCCGCAAGGGCGGGGACTGGCACCCTCAGCGAGGATGCCCAGGACGAGAGGCGGAGCGGCGGATCAGGCCGATGACCGGCAAAAGCCCCACCAGCACCAGGGTCAGGGCCGGCAGCGAGGCGCGCGCCCATTCGCCCTCGCTGGTCATCTCGAACACCCGCACGGCCAGGGTGTCCCAGCCGAACGGCCGCATCAAAAGGGTGGCCGGCATCTCTTTCAGCACATCGACAAACACCAGTAACGCGGCACTGAGCGCACCCGGGACCAGCAGCGGTAGATACACCTTGAAAAACAATCTCGGCCCGGCCACGCCGAGGCTGCGAGAAGCCTCCGGCAGCGACGGGCGGATCCGCTCCAGACTGCTTTCCAGCGGCCCGTAGGCCACCGCGATGAAGCGCACCAGATAAGCCAGTAACAGCGCAGCCACACTGCCCAGCAACAGCGGCTTGCCGGCCCCGCCCAGCCAGGTGGAAAGCGGGATCACCAGTTGATTGTCCAGATAGCTGAACGCCAGCATGATCGATACCGCGAGCACCGAGCCGGGCAAGGCGTAGCCCAGGTTGGCCAAGCCGACGCCGGCACGAATCGATGGCGTGGGCGCCTGACGCCGGGCGAAGGCCAGCAACAGTGCCACGCTGACGGTGATCAACGCCGCCATCGCGCCCAGGTACAGGGTGTGCAGGATCAATGCGCCATAGCGTTCGTCCAGGTCATGTCGGCCACGCTGCCAGAACCACGCCAGCAACTGCAGCAGCGGAATGACGAAGGCGCAGGCGAACACCAGCAGGCACCAGCCACTGGCCGCCAGCGCCTTGAGCCCGCGCAGATGATAGAGCGCCTGCCCGCGCGGGCGCTCGTTGCCGCTGCGGCTGGCGCCACGGGCGCGGCGTTCGCCATAGAGCACCAGCATCACGACCAGCAACAACAGGCTGGCCAGTTGCGCCGCACCGGACAGGCTGAAGAACCCATACCAGGTCTTGTAGATGGCAGTGGTGAAGGTGTCGAAGTTGAACACCGATACCGCACCGAAGTCCGCCAGCGTTTCCATCAACGCCAGGGCGATGCCCGCGCCGATGGCCGGCCGCGCCATCGGCAGCGCCACCCGCCAGAACGCCTGTAGCGGCGACAGCCCCAGCACCCTCGCGGCCTCCATCAAGCCCTTGCCCTGGGCCAGGAAGGCGGTGCGCGCCAGCAGGTAGACATAGGGATAGAACACCAGCACCAGCACGATGATGACCCCACCGGTCGAACGTACCCGGGGCAGGCGCATCGGCCCGAACACTTCGCGCAAGGCACTCTGCACCGGGCCTGAGAAGTCCAGCAGGCCGACGAAGACGAAGGCCAGTACATAGGCGGGAATGGCAAAGGGCAGCATCAGTGCCCAGTCGAGCCAGCGTCGGCCGGGAAACTCGCAGAGGCTGGTGAGCCAGGCCAGGCTGACCCCCAGCACGGTGACGCCGACACCCACGCCCAGCACCAGGGTCAGGGTGTTGCCCAGCAGGCGGCTCATCTGGGTGTCGAGCAGGTGCGACCAGATCTGCGTGTCGATCGACTGCCACGACAGCACCAGTACGCTCAGGGGCAGGAGCACCAGGGCGGCGACAAGGCTGACCGGAAGGTACCAGCGGCGTTGGGGGGAGTGGGGCAAGACAGGTATCTCGGTTGCAGGTTGCGACCGCTGTGCGGTCGTTCGCGGCCAAAGCCACTCTCAACGTCTGGGAGTGGCTTCAACTGCGAAGGGGCCTTGAACGGCCCCGAAAGGATAAGCGCTGAAACTCAGTTCCAGCCAGCCCGATCCATCAGGCGAATGGCTTCGGCCTGGCGCTTGCCCGCCACTTCCACCGGCAGGCTGTCGGCCTTGAAGCTGCCCCAGGCCGCGACTTCATCCGACGGCTTGACCTTGGGGTTGGCCGGGAACTCCTGGTTGATGTCGGCGAACAGTTTCTGCGCTTCCTCGCCCGTCATCCACTCGACCAGTTTCTTCGCCGCTTCCGGGTGCGGGGCATGCTTGGTCAGGCCGATGCCCGAGAGGTTGACGTGCACGCCACGGTCGCCCTGGTTGGGCCAGAAGATCTTCACCGGCAGCTTCGGGTCGGCCTTGTGCAGGCGCCCGTAGTAGTAGGTGTTGACCACACCCACGTCGCATTGCCCTGCGGCAACGGCCTGAATCACGGCGTTGTCGTCGGAGAACACATCGGTGGACAGGTTGCTGACCCAGCCCTTGACCAGCTTCTCGGTCTCGGCCTCGCCGTGGGTCTCGATCAGGGTGGCGGTCAGCGACTGGTTGTAGACCTTCTTTGCGGTGCGCAGGCACAGGCGGCCTTCCCACTGCTTGTCGGCCAGGGCTTCGTAGGTGCTCAGCTCCGAGGGCTTGACCCGCTCGGTGGAGTAGATGATGGTCCGCGCACGCAGGCTCAGGCCGGTCCAGTCGTGGGACGAAGCGCGGTACTGCGGCGGAATGTTCTTGTCGATGATGTCCGACTTGATCGGCTGCAGAATGCCCATCTGCTCGGCCTGCCAGAGGTTGCCGGCATCCACGGTGAGCAGCAGGTCGGCGACGCCGTTCTGGCCCTCGGCCTTGATGCGCTGCATCAGCGGCGCTTCCTTGTCGGTGATGAACTTGATCTTCACCCCGGTCTTGGCGGTGTAGGCATCGAATACCGGCTTGATCAGCTCGTCGATGCGCGAGGAGTACACCACCACTTCATCATCTGCCGCCTGGACGGAACCGGCAAACAAGGTCAGGGCCAGGGCGGCCAGTAGGGGCTTGCGGGGCGACATGGTGGATGCTCCTCGGGGTTAGAGAGGTGCAAATGGTAGTGAATCCCATTTTCCCACTCACCCTTGGAGGCGTTACCAGATGTTGCAAAGCAATCGCGGGGCAAGCCCGCCCCTCTAGGACCACCCCGCTCTTCAGGCAGGTGATGTACCTGCAGGAGCGGGCTTGCCCCGCGATAGGGCCCTCAAGCCTTGGCCAGGTCTGGCAGGTCGCCGCTCAACCCCAAGGCCTGGCGCACGAACACCGCCTTGGCCTCAGGCATCCCTTCCACCAGCTTCAACCCGGTATTGCGCAGCCAGCGCAGCGGCAGCGGGTTGGCCTGGAACAGGCGCTCGAAGCCCTCCATCGCCGCCATCAGGGCAAGGTTGTGCGGCATGCGTCGGCGCTCGTAGCGACTCAACACCCTCACATCGGCCAGACGCTCGCCACGCTCGCACGCGTGCACCAGTTCCTCGGCCAGCACTGCCGCATCGAGAAAGCCCAGGTTGACGCCCTGCCCCGCCAGGGGGTGAATGGTGTGGGCCGCATCGCCGATCAGCACCAGGCCTTCTTCCACATAGCGCTTGGCATGACGCTGGCGCAGCGGCACGCAGACGCGGCGGTCGGCATGCAGCACCTGGCCCAGGCGGCCTTCGAAGGCGCGCTCCAGTGCCTGGCAGAACGCCGCATCATCCAGCGCCATGGCCTGCTCGGCCTGCTCAGGGGTGGTGGACCAGACGATCGAACACCAGTGCTGGCCGTCATCGCGCGACAACGGCAGAAAGGCCAGCGGACCTTCGTCGGTGAAGCGCTGCCAGGCCGTGGCGCGGTGCGCCTCGCTGCAGCGCACGCTGGTGACGATGGCGTGGTGCAGGTAATCCCACTCGCGCGTCTCGCAGCCCGCCAGGCGCCGCACCGCCGAATTGGCGCCATCGGCAGCGACCACCAGCGGCGCACGCAGGCGACGGCCATCGGACAGGGTCACCAGCCACTCATCGCCAGAGCGGCGCAGCTGTTCCAGCCGCGCATTGGGCAGCAGCCCGACGTCACTGTCGTGCAGACGGTCCAGCAGGCCGTCCTGCACCACACGGTTCTCGACGATGTGGCCGAGCACCTGGGCATGCACACTGGCGGCTGAAAAATGAATCTGACCGGTGCCGCTACCGTCCCAGACCTGCATGTCCGAATAGGGCGTCACGCGGCGCCCGGCAATGCCGTCCCAGGCGCCAAGACGCTCGAGAATGCGCTGGCTGGCGGCCGACAGGGCACTGACCCGCGGCTCGAAGGGCGCGGCGTCATCGAAAGGCTTGACCGACAGCGGCCCGCCATCGAGCAGCAGCACCTGCAGGCCACTGTGGCGCAACGCCAGGGCCAGGGCGCTGCCGACCATACCGGCACCGACAATCAACAGATCCGCGCGCATGTCCATGCCTTACGCCTGCCTCGCTTGCGGCTTGAGCCGCACGTATAGGGTTTTGTCGACCCGCGCCACCAGCTCGCCGGCGCCGTCGCGGATATCGACCTGCAGACGCGGCAGGCACTTCTTGCCACCGGCCGTCTGCTGGCGGATGTCGTCCAGCAGTGCGTCGTCGATGTGGAATTCGGCGAACACCGGGCCCTTGCCCGGTGCGATGAAGTCGATGCTGGCGGCCTTGTCCCAGACGATGTACTCGCGGCCCAGCTGCTCGATCAGCAACAGCATGTAGAACGGATCGACCATCGAGTAGAGGCTGCCACCGAACTGGGTGCCGACGTAGTTGCGGTTCCAGCGGGTCAGGTTCATGCGCACCTTGACGCTGCGCATGTCGGGGCTGATGTGCTGCACGCGGATACCGGCCCCCAGGTAGGGCGGGTAGAAATTCAGCAACCAGCGCAGCATGCGGGCCCGGCGCGCGAGCTTGCGGGCGTCTTTCATGCGCGGCCTCGCGGGTCGGGGCGGGTTCCCAGGCCCATGGCCTGGCGGGCGAACCAGCTCTTGGCCGGCGGCAGCAGGTCCAGCCCCAGCAGGCCGAGGTTGCGCCCGGCGGCCAACAGCGGTTGGGCGCTGCCGAACAGGCGGGTGACCTGGTCGGAGAAGCCGATGGTCAGACTCTGGTCCAGGCGTTGGCGCTGGCGATAGCCCTGCAACGTTGCCAGGTCGCCCGGCTGCTGCGGGCCTGCGAGCAGGGCCTCGGCCAGCGCCTGCACGTCACGCAGCGACAGGTTGAAGCCCTGGCCTGCGATCGGATGCAGGCTGTGCGCCGCGTTGCCTAGCACCACCAGGTGCGGGCGTACCTGCTCCTCGGCTTCGACCAGCGCCAACGGGTAGAGATGCCGTGCGCCGACCTGGCGCAGAGCGCCGAGGCGGTAGCCGAACGCGTCCTGCAGTTCGCGCAGGAAGGCGCGCTCGTCGATATCGGCCAGACGCCGCGCGTCCATGCCCTGGCGTGTCCAGACCAGCGCGCAGCGGTTTTCCGGCAGTGGCAGCAAGGCCATCGGGCCTTGTTCGGTGAATCGTTCGAAGGCCTGGCCACGATGGGCCTCGCCTGGAGAGATGTTGGCGATCAGCGCGCTCTGGTCATAGGGCGTGCGGCGCACATGAATGCCCAACTGCTCGCGCAGGCCGGAGCGGCCGCCATCGGCGAGAATCGCCAGGTCGCACTCAAGGCTGGTGTCATCGTCGAGTTGCAGGCGATAACCGCCCTCGACGGGCTGCATGGCCCTGACTTCGGCCGGGCAGCGCCAGCTCACCACCTCGCTGTCCAGCCCCTGCCACAGGCACTGGCCGAGCCAGGCGTTCTCCACCACATAACCCAGCGCAGGCACACCTTCTTCCTGGGCATCCAGCCGGGTGGCGCCAAAGCGGCCGCGGTCGGACACCTGGATCTGCCGAATCGGCTCGGCGCGGCGCTCGATGCCCTGCCACAGGCCAAGCTGGTCGTAGATCTGCCGAGTGCCGAAGGACAGCGCCGAGGAACGTGCGTCGTAGCTGGGCTGGAAGCTGTCGCCGGGGGCGAACGGCTCGATCAGCAGGATCTTCCAGCCACGCACCTTGGCCCCGGCCTGCAGCGCCAGCGCGAGGCTGGCACCGACCAGGCCGCCGCCGATGATCGCCAGGTTGACCCGGCTCATGCCACGTCCTTGCGCGCGTCGAGCATCAGTGCCTCGATTTCGTCGACTGTCTTCGGCACACCCGAAGTGAGAATTTCACAGCCCTTTCTGGTGACCACCACGTCGTCCTCGATCCGCACCCCGATGCCGCGCCACTTCTTCGCCACGCTCTGGTTGTCGGCGGCGATGTAGATACCTGGCTCTACAGTCAGCGCCATGCCCGGTTCGAGCACCCGCCACTGACCGCCGACCTTGTATTCACCCACATCGTGCACATCCATGCCCAGCCAGTGTCCGGCGCGGTGCATGTAGAACGCGCGGTAGGCTTCGCTGTCGATCAGCGCCTGCACCTCACCCTTGAGCAGCCCCAGCTCGACCAGCCCTTGGGTGATCACGCGCACCGTCGCTTCATGGGCGTGATTCCAGTGTTTGCCCGGCGCGATCTCGGCAAAGGCGGCTTCCTGGGCCTTGAGCACCAGTTCGTAGATCGCCTTCTGCTCGGGCGAGAACCGCCCGCTGACCGGGAAGGTGCGGGTGATGTCGCTGGCGTAGCAGTCGATCTCGCAACCGGCGTCGATCAGCACCAGGTCACCGTCCTTGAGCGGCGCATCGTTCTGCTGATAGTGCAGGATGCAGGCATTGCGCCCGGCGGCGACGATCGAGCCGTACGCTGGCATCTTCGCGCCACCCTTGCGGAACTCGTAGTCCAGTTCGGCCTCCAGGCTGTATTCGTGCAGACCGGCGCGGCAGGCCTGCATGGCCCGCACATGGGCGCGCGCGGAAATTGCCGCAGCCTCGCGCATTACCTTCACTTCCGCTGCCGACTTATACAGGCGCATGTCGTGCAGCAGATGATCCAGGGCAACGAACTCGTTCGGCGGTTGCGCACCGAGGCGCGCCTTGGAGCGGATCACATTGATCCAGTCCATCAGCCGGCGATCGAACTCGGGGTTGCTGCCCATGGCGCTGTAGACCCGCTCGCGACCTTCGATCAGGCCAGGGAGAATCTCGTCGATGTCGGTGATCGGGAAGGCATCGTCGGCGCCGAAGTCGCGTATCGCGCCCTCCTGGCCGGCACGCAGACCATCCCAGAGCTCACGCTCGGGGTTGCGCTCGCGGCAGAACAGCACGTATTCGCCGTGCTCGCGGCCGGGGATCAGGGCGATCACCGCCTCGGGTTCCGGGAAGCCGCTCAGGTACTGGAAGTCGCTGTCCTGGCGATAGACGTGCTCGACGTCACGGTTACGAATCGCGACCGCCGCCGCCGGCAGGATGGCGATGCTGTCGGGG
Organism: Pseudomonas wayambapalatensis; assembly: GCF_049942315.1. NCBI lineage: Bacteria > Pseudomonadati > Pseudomonadota > Gammaproteobacteria > Pseudomonadales > Pseudomonadaceae > Pseudomonas > Pseudomonas wayambapalatensis. The sequence continues at coordinate 4,709 of NZ_JBNFMU010000137.1, read as the reverse complement.
ACCATCTGCGCCATCAGCGCCTTGCGCCGACGGGCGTACTCCGCCTTGGGTATGTGGCTCATGGGCAAACGACCCCCGGGTCGATCAATGCAGCGATGGTTTTGGCGCCGGCGCGACAGGCGCGGCCAGTTCCGTGTACAGCAGCAGCGGTGCGACGCGCAGGTACTCCATGACTTCCATGTAGTCGCTCTCGCCGTCCTCGGACTCTTCCAGCGCTTCTTGCACCTGGGAGATGGCGACCAGGTCCTGGAGCACTTCCTTGGCATCGGTGGACAGGTCCTTGCCACCGGCGTTCAAGCCAAAACCGGTAATGAAGCCCTGGCACCATTGGCCCAGCGCCGTGGCGCGATCGCTCAGGGCGGCATCGTCGGTCGGCAGCAGCAGCACGATGGCGACGTCTTCGCCGGTCAGCTCGGCCTTGACCATCTCCTGCAGGCCGATCAGGGCGTTGCGGACAGTGTCACCGGGCTCGGTCTCAAGCAGTTGGGCGGCGTCGGCCAGCCAGGCATCGGCATCGAAGCCGGCACCGGCGCAACTGCGACCGATCAGCAGGCCGTGCAGCTCGGCAGGAGTGGCGGGATGGCCATTGCTGGAGAGCAGCATGGCGAAGGCGATGTAAGGCGATTGGGTATTGGGCATGGGCGGCTAGGCGCCAGACGGCGCATATGACTAGAATGAAGACCTTGTATCCTAGCACCGGCAGGCGCGCCAAGACCATCTGCGCTGGCCGTCGCGGCTCGGGCAGAGGCATGATCGCCAGGCGATCGACGAAGGAGCGGATCGAGTGCACCCCATGCAAGACAATGACCTGCAAGCGCTGATGAGCCGATTCGAGTTGCTGATCGAGCGCGTCGAGCAACTAAAACGGCAAAATGCACTCCTAGTAGCTCAGGAAAAATCCTGGCGCGAAGAGCGCGCCCACCTCATCGAAAAGAACGAGATCGCCCGGCACAAGATCGAGTCGATGATCTTGCGTCTGAAGGCCCTGGAGCAAGACTCATGAGTTCAAGCAATAGCGTCACCGTCCAGATTCTCGACAAGGAATACTCGATCATCTGCCCGCCGGAAGAACGCAACAACCTGGTGGGTGCCGCGCGCTACCTGGACGGCAAGATGCGCGAGATCCGCAGCAGCGGCAAGGTGATCGGCGCCGACCGCATCGCGGTGATGGCGGCGTTGAACATCACCCATGAACTGCTGCACCGCCAGGAGCGCCCTGACGTCGCCAGCGGCGGCACCACCCGCGAACAGGTGCGCGACCTGCTCGAGCGCGTCGACCAGGCGCTGTCCGACGACGCGGTTAGCAAAAACGATTGAGATTGGTATACTGGCGCGACTCCCTGGGGGATGCGCCAGTCGGTTATGTCCCTGAGCCGATACGCACAACCACGGGGGTTGCACGTGGGGCAGGTGTGCATGTCCGCTCGACGGAAAGCCTTAACGCCTCCTGCAATCTCCACCTTGAACTTTCGGGTTCAAGGGCTACACCGATAGCGGTCTTGTCGGGGAGCCTGAATTCTCAATGCCCGCCTTTACCGGCGGGCATTTCGTTTGTGCCGCCGTCGGCGGCCAGCATCCGGGATCGCCTGTGCCATGACCGACACCGTGCCGCTCACCCGTCCGCAACTTCGCCGCGTGCTGCGCAACGCACGACGCGCGTTGACGCCCGCCCAGCAACGCCAGGCCGCCGTCGGGCTGTACCGGCAACTGGCCCAGCACCCGCTGTTTCGCCGCGCGCGGCATATCGCCCTGTACCTTCCCAACGACGGCGAGATCGACCCGCGCCTGTTGCTGCGCGAAGCCCAGCGGCGCGGCAAGCGCACCTACCTGCCGGTGCTGCATGCCTGGCCACGCACGCGCATGGTGTTCCAACGCTTCGAACAGGGCGAAAAACTGCGACGTAATCGCTTCCGCATCCCTGAACCAGTCATCGAGCGCAAGCGTCAGCGGCCGGTCTGGTCGCTCGATCTGATCCTGCTGCCACTGGTGGGTTTCGATGAAGTGGGCGGACGGCTGGGGATGGGCGGCGGCTTCTATGATCGCAGCCTGGCCTATCAGGGGCGGCGCAAGGCGTGGAAGAAACCGCTGCTGCTGGGGCTGGCACATGAATGCCAGAAGGTGGAACGACTGGCGCAGGCCAGTTGGGACGTACCCTTGCGCGGAACGGTCTCGGACCGCGGCTGGTATCTGGCGCCGGCGTGAAGCCGCGCGCCGCGAAACTTCAGCGCTGCTGTTGGGCGGATACGGCCGGCGCCTGATAGGCGGCGTCGAGCTTTCGCTCCCACAGACCCTGCGCATAACCGGTGGTGACGACACCCAGACCGAAGATGAAGGCCAGGATCCACAGCAGGTCCGGTTTGCGTTTGTTCATCGTTGCCCCCCTAGGCAAACTGTTCAGGCTCGGCAGCCTTCTTGGTGCTACCGGAGCGTATAGCTTTAAAATCGGCGCATTTTCCGACAACGTGACGCGCCACGCAAATGTTGACGCCAACCGGCTGTCGGTTTGATGCAACATCTTATTTCAAACCTTGTCAGGAGCAGCATCCATGGCCTATTGGCTGATGAAATCCGAGCCCGACGAACTTTCCATCGAAGGCTTGGCCCGCCTCGGCCAGGCGCGCTGGGACGGGGTGCGCAACTACCAGGCACGCAATTTCCTGCGGGATATGAGCGTAGGCGACGAATTCTTCTTCTACCACTCCAGTTGCCCGCAACCGGGTATCGCCGGGATCGCCCGGATCAAGGCCGGCGCCTACCCCGACCCGACGGCGCTGGACCCGCAAAGCCACTACTTCGACGCCAAGGCCAGTGCCGAGAAGAACCCTTGGAGCGCAGTGGATGTCGAGCATGTGCGCACGTTCGGCCAGGTGCTTGGCCTCGGCTTGCTCAAGCAGCAGACGGCGCTCGAAGCACTTGCACTGGTGCAGAAAGGCAGCCGCCTGTCGGTGATGCCAGTGACCCCGGAGCAATGGCAGGCAATCTGCGCGCTGGCGAGGTGATCCAGACAGCCGCTGTGCGGGAGCGCGCCGAGGAACTCACTGCACGATCAGGTTGTTGAACAGCAGGTCCTCGACGATCGGCTTGCCTTCTTCGGTTTCCATCACCTGCTGAACCTGCTTCAAGGCTTCCTGACGCAACGCCTCCTTGGCTTCGACATTGCTCATGTTATCCACGCCTTGCTGGGTGAACAGCGCCACCAGCTGGTTGCGGATCAGCGGCTCATGGTGCTTGACCGCCGCGGCGGCAGCATCGCCGGTCACGCGCAGGGCCACGTCGGCCTTGTAGACGCGCAGCCTGGGGCCGCCATCGAGGGCATAGTTGCCGACCAGAGGCGGGGTCAGGTTGATGTAGGCAACCTTTGGCTCCCCTTCCTTGCCCTCTTCGGCCATGGCCGCCACCGGCAGCATCAAGGCCAGCACCATCAAGATCCACGCTTTCACGAAATCGCTCCTCAATACAATTGGCGCCAGCTTACCCAGCGCGTCGCTCAAACCCAAGCCCAGGCTTATGCCGGCTTATCAGAGCAGGCCATGCTCGTTGACCCGCCCCTTCGTCCTCCTACACTTATCGGCCATCACCCGCAAAGGAATAGCCCGATGAAAGCTGTGTTGTGCAAAACCCTGGGCCCGGCACGGGACCTGGTGCTGGAAGAGGTCGCAGACCCCGTGCCGAAAAAGAACGAGATCCTCCTCGAGGTGCATGCCGCCGGGGTCAACTTCCCCGACACCCTGATCATCGAGGGCAAGTACCAGTTCCAACCGCCTCTGCCCTTCTCGCCCGGCGGCGAAGCGGCCGGCGTGGTGGCGGCAGTCGGCGAGAAGGCCGGGGCTTTCAAGGTCGGCGACCGGGTCATGGCCCTCACCGGCTGGGGCGCCTTCGCCGAGCAGGTCGCGGTGCCTCACTACAATGTGCTGCCCATTCCGGCAGGTATGGATTTCACCACGGCGGCCGCCTTCGGCATGACCTACGGCACCTCGATGCACGCACTTACCCAGCGTGGCCAGCTCAAGGCGGGCGAAACCCTGCTGGTGCTCGGTGCATCAGGCGGCGTCGGGCTGGCAGCGGTGGAAATCGGCAAGGCGTTGGGTGCACGGGTCATCGCGGCGGCCAGCAGCGCCGAAAAGCTCGCCGTGGCCAAGGCAGCCGGCGCGGATGAGTTGATCGACTACAGCCAGGCCAGCCTCAAGGAAGAGATCAAGCGCCTGACCAACGGCCAGGGTGTGGACGTGATCTACGACCCGGTCGGCGGCGAGCTGTTCGACCAGGCAGTGCGAGGCCTGGCCTGGAACGGTCGGCTGCTGGTGGTGGGCTTTGCCAGCGGCAGCATTCCGCAGATGGCGGCCAACCTGGTGCTGCTCAAGGGCGCTGCAGTGCTGGGGGTGTTCTGGGGCGCGTTCGCCCAGCGCCAGCCAGAAGACAACGTTGCCAACTTCCGTCAGCTGTTTGCGTGGCATGCCGAGGGCAAGTTGAAACCGCTGGTGTCGCAGACCTACGCGCTGGGCGAGGCCGGGTCGGCTATCGAACGGCTGGGGCAGCGGCAGGCGGTGGGCAAGCTGGTGGTGTTGGCCAGGTGATTCGGTGATGACTTCTTCGCGGGGAAAACCGCTCCCCCAAACCATACCCTCCCTTTAAGGGCGGGCTTGCCCGCGAAAAGGACAACACAACCCAAAAAACCGGAAAAGAACACACCCGAAATCCAATCACACCCT
>NZ_JBNFMU010000136.1:0-23746 GCF_049942315.1 Pseudomonas wayambapalatensis | reverse complement strand
CCGCTCCCACAGGCTCTGCATCGGTCTTGAGATCTCTGCAGTACCTGTGGGAGCGGGCTTGTCCCGCGATAGGGCCGGTACTGACCTACAACGACTTCTCGAAAATCTTCGAATTGCGCTGGTAGTTGTACAGCGAAGCCCGCGCCGCCGGCAGGCGCTCCACGCCACTGGGCTGGAACCCGCGCTCGCGGAACCAGTGCGCCGTACGGGTCGTCAGCACGAACAGGGTATTGAGGCCCAACTGCCGCGCACGGGTCTCGATACGCTCGAGCAGATCGTCCCCCCGACCACCATGCCGGTACTCCGGATTCACCGCCAGACACGCCAGCTCGCCCGCCTCGGACTCGGCGATCGGATACAGCGCCGCACAGGCGATGATCATGCCGTCGCGCTCCACCACGCTGAACTGCTCGATCTCCCGCTCCAGCACCTCGCGCGAACGGCGCACCAGGATGCCCTGCTCTTCCAGCGGGCTGATCAGCTCCAGCAGGCCGCCGACATCCTCGATGGTCGCCTCGCGGACAATCTCGAACTGCTCCTGGGCTACCAGCGTGCCACCGCCGTCGCGGGTGAACAGCTCGGTGAGCAGCGCACCGTCCTCGGCATAGCTGACGATATGGCTGCGCGCCACGCCGCCCTTGCAGGCCTCGGCGGCAGCATCGAGCAGCTCGCCCTGGTAGTCGCTGCCCAGGCGCTGCAAGTGCGCCGGGACCTGCTGCGGCCGCAGCTCACGCACCAGCTTGCCTTTTTCGTCCAGCAGGCCCGGCTCGGCGCCGAACAGCAGCAACTTGTCGGCGCCCAGCTCGATGGCTGCGCGGGTGGCGACGTCTTCGCAGGCCAGGTTGAAGATCTCGCCCGTCGGCGAATAGCCCAGCGGCGACAGCAGCACGATGGAGCGCTCGTCGAGCAGGCGGCTGATGCCCTTGCGATCGATGCGCCGCACCTCGCCGGTGTGGTGGTAGTCGACACCCTCCAGCACGCCGATCGGCCGTGCAGTCACCAGGTTGCCGCAGGCCACGCGCAGGCGCGAGCCCTGCATGGGCGATGCGGCGATATCCATCGACAGGCGCGCTTCGATGGCCAGGCGCAGGGCGCCGACGGCGTCGATCACGCACTCCAGGGTCGCGGCGTCGGTGATGCGCAGGCCATGATGGTAGTGCGGGGTCAGGCCCCGGGCAGCCAGGCGGCTTTCGATCTGCGGGCGCGAACCGTGCACCAGCACCAGGCGCACGCCCAGGCTGTGCAGCAGCACCAGGTCGTGGACGATATTGCCGAAGTTGGGATGTTCGACACCATCGCCGGGGAGCATGACCACGAAGGTGCAGTCGCGATGGGCATTGATGTACGGGGAGGCATGACGCAGCCAGTTGACGTATTCGGGCATGACAGGGCCTGTGGATAAGTGAACGAGACGGGTGAAGGCGCACAACGTTCGAAAGTCATCGTCGGAACAGGCTTGCGGTCACGCGCGGTCTCCTCTAGGCAGGAACGAATCAGGTCAGTGGACTTTTAGCTCAGGCAGTAGTGCCGGATAAGGTCACGCAATAGACGCACGGTAGGCTCGATTCGTGACATTTCAAGGTACTCGCCCGGCTGATGGGCGCAAGCGATGTCGCCGGGTCCGAGCACGATGGTCTGGCAACCCAGCTGTTGAAGATAAGGCGCTTCGGTGCCAAAGGCCACCGCTTCGGCACGATGGCCGGTCAGACGCTCGGCCAGTTGCACCAGCTCGGCATCGGCGGTCTGCTCGAACGGCGGCACCTCGGGGAACAGCGGCGCATAGTCGATGCGCACTTCATGGCGCTCGGCCACGGGCGTCAGCTTCGCGCGGATCGCCGCACGCAGTTGCTCCACGTCCATCCCTGGCAACGGGCGCAGGTCGAACTCCAGGGCGCACTGGCCACAGATGCGATTGGGGTTGTCGCCGCCATGGATGCAGCCGAAGTTCATCGTCGGCGTGGGCACGGTGAATTGCGGATTGCGGTAGGTCTGCTGCCACTGCTGGCGCAGGCCCATCAGCTCGCCCATCACCGCGTGCATGGCCTCCAGGGCACTGTGGCCCAGGCTTGGATCCGACGAATGGCCGCTGCGCCCGAGAATATCGATGCGGTCCATGAGGATGCCCTTGTGCATGCGGATCGGCTTCAGCCCAGTGGGTTCGCCGATCACTGCCGCACGGCCCAGCGGTTGCCCGGCTTCGGCCAGGGCGCGGGCACCGGACATCGAGCTTTCTTCATCGCAGGTGGCGAGGATCAGCAGCGGCTGCTTGAAATCGTGCTCCAGCAGCGGGATCACCGCCTCGATCACCAGGGCGAAGAAGCCCTTCATGTCGCAACTGCCCAGCCCGATCCAGCGGCCATCCACTTCGGTGAGTTTCAGCGGGTCGCTGCTCCACAACTGAGGATCGAACGGCACCGTATCGCTGTGGCCGGCCAGCACCAGACCGCCCGGGCCGGTACCGCGGCTGGCGAGCAGGTTGAACTTGCCTGGAGTGATCTCCTGGATCTCGCAACGGAAACCCAGATCGCCCAGCCAGTTGGCGAGCAGGTCGATGACCTGACGGTTGGACTGGTCCAATGCGGCCTGGGTGCAGCTGACCGAGGGGGCGGCGATCAGGGCGGCGAACTGGTCTTTGAGCGATGGCAACGGCATGCACGGACTCCTCGTAAAGCATGGGGTCATCATAGCAATGCCGTCCCTTGGCAGGGCAACTCCTGTAGACTCTCCGCCAACCACGCCTTCCTTCGAGCCAGCGATGCACAAAGAAACCGAACTCAAGCTCCGCGCCAGCCGCGAGACCCTTGCCGCCCTGCGCGAGCACCCCTTGCTGAAGAAGCGCAACAAGTCCGGCTGGCAGACCCGCGAACTGCTCAACCAGTACTTCGACACCCCCGACCGCGAGCTCTCGGCAGCCCGCGTCGCCCTTCGCCTGCGCCGCGACGGCGAGGTCATCATCCAGACCCTCAAGTGCCGTGGGCAGAGCGTTGCCGGCCTGTCCGAGCGCAACGAGTACGAGTGGTACCTGGACAAGGTCAAGCTGGACCTGAAGAAACTCGACGCCAGCTGCTGGCCCGAGCAATTGGCCGAGCTGGACAAGAAAACCATCAAGCCATTGTTCACCACCGATTTCACCCGCGAATACGCCGAGATCTCCTGGGGTCGCGGCAAGGCCAAGGTGGTGATCGAAGCCGCGCTCGACCAAGGCTTCGTCATCGCCGGCAAACGCAAGGAAGAAATCTGCGAGCTCGAACTGGAGCTGCGTGAAGGCGCCCCGGAAGCTCTGCTGGAGCTGGCCGCCGAGCTGTCCGCCACGCTGGCCTTGATGCCCTGCGACATCAGCAAGGCCGAGCGGGGCTATCGTCTGCTCGATCCCGACAGCTACGAGCTGAGCCTGCCACACACCGAGCTGGACGCCGAAATGGCCGTGGACGACGCCTACACCGCGCTCGCCTGGCAACTGCTGGGCAGCAGCCAGCGCCTGGCCGAACAGTACCGTCATAACGGCCACTGGCGCCTGCTGCAGGAATGGGTGCAGTGCCTGGCAGAGCTGCGCGCCCTCACCAGCAGCCTGGGCCAGGCCGCGCCACGGGCCACCACCCGTGACCTGCGCAGCCGCCTCGACGCCCTGCTCGAAGACTGGCGACCACTGGTACAGGCCGGCAACGACGACGAAGACATCCGCCGCGCCGCACCCGAGCAGTTCGCCGAAGAGCTGGAAGACACGCGCTGGGGCCAGTTCTCACTGGAAACCTCGCGCTGGCTGCTGGCGCGCGCCTGGACCGTCGAGCGCAAGGGCCGCGGTGAGCGCCAGGGCAAGGCGCAACTGGCCAGCTGGCTGCACCACCAGCTGGGTGAAGAAGGCCGCGCGCTGAAGCTGCCGCTGTACACCCAGCGCCCGGAGGATCTGGGTGAACAGTTGCCGCGCATCGAGCAGTTGCTGACCTGGCTGCACCACGCCCGCCAGGTGCTGGAAGTGCCGCAACTGGACCGCCTGTACGGCGATCTGAAGAAGCTGCATGAACTGGCCGAGCAGCCGCTGGCCGAAGAGCAGTCGGGCGAGCTGTTCGAAGCCCGCATCGAGCAGGCCCGCGCCATCGACCAAAGCCGCGCCTGGAAGCACCTGCTCAAGGTGTAAGACCGCATCAGCTGCTTCGCGGGTATATCGGGGCACCGAACCGATGTACCCGCGAAGGCCTCACCTCGATAGCGGCAGGCAGGTCGTGGACTTGATTTCCGACAGCGCCACGATCGAGTTCACTTCCTGTATCCCTGGTACGTTCGACAACTTCTCGAAGAAAAACCGCTCGTAGGCCTCGATGTCCGAGGTGACGATACGCAGCAGGAAGTCGACCGCCCCCATCAGCACATAACACTCCAGCACTTCCGGAAAGCCGCGGATCGCCTCGGTGAATTCGGTGAAGTTCGACCGCCCGTGCGCGTTGAGTTTCACCTCGGCGAAGATTTGCGTGTTCAGCCCGACCTTCTTGCGGTCCAGCAAGGTGACCTGGCCGCGAATCACCCCTTCATCCTTCAGGCGCTGTATCCGACGCCAGCACGGCGACTGCGACAGCCCGACACGTTCGGCGATCTGCGCGCTGGACAACGACGCATCCTCCTGCAGCAGTTCAAGGATGCGTCGGTCGTAGGCATCCAACTCGCTTTGCATGATCAATTCTCCAAAGCCTACCAATGCGACAATTATTATTCGCCAAACTACAAAACCAGGTGAATCATAGCGAAGAAATGCCGGTTTCGACCTGCGAGAATTTCTCCACATCGAAGGAGACGCTCCATGAATGCACTCGAACGGCACACCCCTCAGCCCCGTAGCGACGCCTGGGCCGCCAGCGCCCTGCATTGCGAGGTCCGCTACCGCCTCGACATCGAGGCCGAGCCGGACAGCCTGTGCCGGGTACTCAACCTCTTCGCCCTGCAGTTCCTCACGCCGCACAGCGTGCAGGTGTGCCAGCGCGACGACCTGCTGGAACTGGAGATCGGGATCGACGGCCTCAGTTGGCACCGCGCCGGGGTGATCGCGCAGAAGATGCGTAACCTGGTGTGTGTCGGCGAGGTCTTTCTGGAAAGCGTGCCGAAACTGTCCGAGGTGGCGGCGGGCTGACATCTGCTCCGCAAGATCCAGAAACGCCTTCGCCAAGGCACTGCCCCGCTGTGCAGCTACCCTTGCCTGGGCCTTTCAGCAGCCTCGGCAAGGACGCCGCCATGCACAACACTCAAGATGACAGCCTCGACCTCAAGCGCCTTCTCGACAGGCTGCTCGCCGAACATCGCCTGGCCCCCGGCGACGCCCTGCGTGCACTCGAACAGGCCCCCAGCCACCCTGGCCATCCACTCGAAATCCTTGCCAGCCTCGCCCTGAGCGACCGCCTGCGCCCCGGCCATACGCTGGACCTCGACACCCTTTGCCAATGGCTCGCCGACAGCGTCGGCCAACCCTTCCTGCGCCTGGACCCGTTGCAGGTCGATCTGGCCCACGTCGCCGGCCTGATCTCCCCCGCCTTCGCCCAGCGCCACGGCATCCTTGCCGTGGCCATGGACGCGACCGGTGTTACGGTGGCCAGCGCACAACCCTACCAACGCGAGTGGGAAGCCGACCTGAGCCGCAGCCTCGGCCAGCCGATTCGCCGGGTGCTGGCCAGCCCTGTACAACTGCGCCAGCTTGGCGACACGTTCCAGCGCCTGTCGCGATCCGTACAGGGCGCCCACCAGCAGCAGCGGGCAAGCCTGGGCGAACTCGAGCAGTTGCTGGAGCTCGGTGGGCGCGGCGGCGCCATCAGCGCCGACGATGCCCACATCGTGCATATCGTCGATTGGCTGCTGCAGTACGCCATCGAGCAGCGCGCCAGCGATATCCATCTCGAGCCGCAGCGCGACGAGGGCCGCCTGCGCTACCGTATCGACGGCCTGCTGCATACGGTCTACCTGTTTCCGGCCAGCGTGGTCCTGGCGCTGGTCAGCCGCCTCAAGCACCTGGGGCGCATGGATGTCGCCGAGAAACGCCGCCCACAGGATGGACGCCTGAAAAGCCGCCTGCCCGGCAACGCGCAGGTGGAGCTGCGCCTGTCGACCCTGCCGACACCGTTCGGCGAAAAACTGGTGTTGCGCCTCTTCGACCCCGAACAGCTGCACGAAGACTTGGAGCGCCTGGGGCTCGAAGGGACCTTGCTGGGTCAGTGGCACGCGCTGTTGGCAAAACGCCAAGGCATCATTCTGCTCACCGGCCCCACCGGCTCGGGCAAGACCAGCACGCTCTACGCCAGCCTCAAGCACCTGGCTACGCCACAGGTCAACCTGTGCACCATCGAAGATCCGATCGAGCGCCTGGAGCCCGGCTTCAATCAGTTACAGGTCCAACCCAGCCTCGACCTCGGCTTTGCCAACGGCGTGCGCGCTCTGCTGCGCCAGGACCCGGACATCATCATGATCGGCGAGATACGCGACCGCGAAACCGCCCAGGTGGCGGTGCAAGCAGCGCTGACCGGACACCTGGTGCTATCGACCCTGCACACCAACGACGCTTGCAGCGCAATTACTCGCCTGCAGGAGCTGGGTGTGGCCGATTACCTGATAAAGGCCACGTTGATCGGCGTGATGGCCCAGCGCCTGGCACGCACCTTCTGCAGCGCCTGCAAGGGATGTCCTGGCACACGTGAAGCGGCGTGTCGCCTCTGTCGCGGCACCGGTTACCAGGGGCGCACCGGGCTGTTCGAACTGCTCGTGCTCGACGACGCCCTGCGAGCCCGGATTGGCCCGGGCAGCGACCTTGCCAGCCTGCGCCAGCAGGCTCTGGCACAGGGCATGCGCGAGCTGCGCCGCTGCGGTGAAGACCGGGTGGCCAGGGGCCTGACCAGCCTGGAAGAAGTCCTGCGGGTATGTGCCTGAGCGCCCGGCATACGCAGCGTGCAAAGGAACTTGCGGCCCGCGCGGCGATCCAAACTCGCATCACCCGCCCTCATCGTTCGAGGTAATTCACATGCGTTTCAAAACCGCCATTGCGGCTGCTGCCCTGCTGTCCCTGCCGATCGGCTCCGCCATGGCCGACGGCTTCTGGCGCAACGTCATTTCGTCCGGTGCGACCACCGGTTCCACCTACCTGACGTTCAAGGACCACAAGCTCGTCGCGGCCGCCCAGGACGATGCCGGCAGCTTCGTGGCGAGCGAAGGATCGATCCGCGGCCCTTACCTGGAAGCGGCGATGCGTCAGGTGCGCGCCGACAACCCTGGTGTCCAGGCCAGCGACATGGAACTGGCCAACGCAATCCTGGCCCGTAACCTCACCGCTCAGTAACCTGCACCCCACGCCCGCTGCGGGAGCGGGCTGCGCGCACAGACCCGCGCAGCACCGCCTCCACAGCAGGCCCGGGCTCAGCGATACGCGTCCACCGGCACGCAAGCACAGAACAGGTTGCGATCGCCGTACACGTTGTCCACCCGGTTCACCGCCGGCCAGTACTTGTGCAAGCGCACATGCGCACTGGGTGCGACCGCCTGTTCCAGACCATAGGGCCGATCCCAGGGCCCCAGTACATCGGCCAGCGTGTGCGGCGCATGCTTGAGCGGGTTATCGTCCGCCGGCCAGTTCCCCTCCTGCACCTGAGCGATCTCGTCACGGATCGCCAGCATCGCCTCGACGAAGCGATCCAGCTCCGCCTTCGACTCACTCTCGGTCGGCTCGACCATCAGCGTGCCCGGCACCGGGAACGACATGGTCGGCGCATGGAAGCCATAGTCCATCAGGCGCTTCGCCACGTCCTCCTCGGTGATCCCGGTCTGCGCCTTGAGCGGACGCAGGTCGAGGATGCATTCATGGGCGACCCGCTGGTTACGTCCGCGATAGAGCACCGGAAAGGCCCCCGCCAGGCGACTGGCCAGGTAGTTGGCGCTGAGGATCGCCACCTCGCTGGCATCGGCCAGTTGCGGCCCCATCAGGGCGATATACATCCAACTGATCGGCAAGATACTGGCACTGCCCCAGGGCGCTGCGCTGACAGCGCTGTTGTTCGGGTCCAGGCCTGGTACCGGCACCACCGGGTGGCTGGCGACGAACGGTTTCAGATGTGCCCGCACCCCGATCGGCCCCATGCCCGGCCCGCCACCGCCGTGAGGGATGCAGAAGGTCTTGTGCAGGTTCATGTGCGAGACGTCGGCACCGATATCCGCCGGGCGCGCCAGGCCCACCTGGGCGTTGAGGTTGGCGCCGTCCATGTACACCTGCCCGCCCTGTTGATGGACCACCTCGCAGATTTCGCGAATGCCCTCCTCGTACACCCCATGGGTCGAGGGGTAGGTGACCATCAGGCACGACAATCGATCCCCGGCTTGGCGCGCCTTGGCCTTGAGATCATCGAGGTCGACATTGCCCGCCTCGTCGCAGTCGACGATCACCACCTCCATGCCCGCCATCTGCGCCGACGCCGGGTTGGTGCCATGGGCCGACGACGGAATCAGGCACAGGGTGCGCTGCGGTTGATGACGGCTGCGGTGATAACGGGTGATGGCCATCAGCCCGGCATATTCACCCTGGGCGCCGGAGTTGGGCTGCATGCAGATCGCATCGAACCCGGTGATCGCGCACAGCCAAGCCTCCAGCTCGTCGATCATCGCCTTGTAGCCCTGCACCTGTGCGGCCGGTGCGAAGGGATGCAGCAGGGCGAAGCCAGGCCAGGTGATGGGGATCATCTCGCTGGTGGCGTTGAGCTTCATGGTGCACGAGCCCAGCGGGATCATCGACTGGTTCAGCGCCAGGTCCTTGTTCTCCAGCTGCTTGAGGTAACGCAGCATCTCGGTTTCGCTGTGGTGCAGGTTGAACACCGGGTGTTCGAGCAGCGGCGTGCTGCGCAGCAGAGTGTCCGGCACCGCCGGGGGCAGGGGCTGCTGGTCGAGGGTGGCGACGTCCAGACCATGGTCGACACCAAGGAAGACGTCGAACAGCTTGAGTACCGTCGCTTCGTCACAGGTCTCGTCCAGGCTCACGCCCAGGTGCCCGCGCCCGAGAATGCGCAGGTTGATGCGCGCCTCTTCGGCACTTTCGATGATCGCGGCCTGGGTGCCGCCCACGTCAAGGGTGAGGGTGTCGAAGAAGTGCTGGTTGAGGCGCTTGATGCCCTTGGCCTGCAGCCCGGCCGCCAGGATCTGGGTCAGGCGCTGCACACGCTGGGCAATGCGCCGCAGGCCGTCGGGCCCATGGTAGACGGCGTAGAAACCGGCGATATTGGCCAGCAACACCTGGGCGGTGCAGATGTTGGAGTTGGCCTTCTCGCGGCGGATGTGTTGCTCGCGGGTCTGCAGGGCCATGCGCAGGGCGGTGTTGCCACGGGCATCGCGGGACACGCCGATGATGCGCCCAGGCATCGCCCGCTTGTAGTCGTCACGACAGGCGAAATACGCAGCATGAGGCCCGCCATACCCCATCGGCACACCGAAGCGCTGGCTCGACCCAAGCACCACGTCGGCCCCGGTTTCGCCAGGCGGTGTCAGCACCACCAGGCTCAACAGGTCGGCGGCAACGCACGCCAGCGCCTGCTGACCGTGCAGGTGCTCGATCAGCGGCCGCAGGTCGCGGACCTCGCCATGGGTGTCGGGGTACTGCAGCAGCGCGCCGAACACCGAGTGCTTGCCGAGGTTTTCCAGCGAATCGACGATCAACTCGAAGCCGAAACCTTCGGCACGGGTTCGCAAGACCGAGAGCGTCTGGGGGTGGCAGTGCTCGTCGGCGAAAAACGCATTGCTCTTGCTACGTGCAACCCGCTTGGCCAGGGCCATGGCCTCGGCGGCGGCCGTCGCCTCGTCGAGCAGCGACGCGTTGGCCAGCGGCAGGCCACTGAGGTCGATGATCATCTGCTGGAAGTTGAGCAGCGCCTCGAGGCGGCCCTGGGCGATCTCGGGCTGATACGGTGTATAGGCCGTGTACCAACCAGGGTTTTCCAGCACGTTGCGCAGGATGACGGTTGGCGTGACGGTGCCGTGATAGCCCATGCCGATCAGGCTGGTCCACACCTGGTTCTGCCCGGCGTATCCGGCCAGCCTGGCCAGGGCCGCCTGCTCGTCGAGGGCGGGGGGCAGGTCAAGCGGGCGACCAAAGCGGATACCTGGCGGGACAGTCTGCTCGATCAGGGCATCGCGACTGGCAACGCCCAGGGCCGCGAGCATGGCGCTCTGCTCGCTGGCATCGGGGCCCAGATGGCGGTGCAGAAAAGGGTTGGGCACTTGCAGTTGCTGCAGGGATGGCGACTGGGACATGGCGATCTTCTCTTCCTGGACCAGTTCTCGTGGAGACTTACAAGTCTAGGAAGGGATCGACGATGTTGCGGAAAAACTTGCATCCAGGGCCGCATCGCAGCCCTGGTCCGATCAGGTCAACCGCCGACCCGGAAGCGATCCACTTCCTGGCGCAACTGCCCGGCCAGGCCCTCGAGCTCCTTGGCCGTGGCCGCCAGTTCATTGGCCACGTCGTGCTGCTCGCTGTTGGCCTGGGCGATGCTCTGCAGGTTACGGCTGAGCAGGTTCGCGGTGCTGCTCTGCTCCTGGGTCGCAGTGCTGATGGCCGTGAACTGCTCGCCCGCCGCGCGGCTCTGCTCGTCGATGCGCGCCAGTGCCTCAGCGACCTTGTCGTTGCGCTCCAGGCCTTCCTGCATCAGGCGATTGCCCTGCTCCAGAGTGCTGATGGCATGCCCGGTCTGCTGCTGGATACTGGCGATCATCCCGGAAATCTCGTCGGTGGCCTGACGCGTGCGCGCCGCCAGGCCACGCACTTCGTCGGCGACCACGGCGAAACCACGGCCCTGCTCGCCAGCGCGGGCCGCCTCGATGGCGGCGTTGAGCGCCAGCAAGTTGGTCTGCTCGGCAATCGCGGTGATGACCCCGACGATGCCGCCGATTTCCTGCGACCGTGCGCCCAGGCTGTCCATCACCGTGGCGGTGCCGCCCAGCGCCTCGGCGATCTGCTTGAGCGAGACGGACGCCTGGTCCATGGCGCTGCGGCCGATGCGCGTCTGCTGGGCGTTGTCCTGGGCCATGCGCTCGGTGCCGGCCATGTTCTCGGCGATGTTCATCGACGTGGCGCTGAACTCCTCGACGGCGCCAGCCATGCTGGTGATCTCGCCTGACTGCTGCTCCATGCCCTCGCAGGCACCAGACGAAAGCCCGGCCAGGGAGCGCGAGCGCGCGCTGACCTGCTCGGAAGCACTGCGAATGTGCTCGACCATGGTCGCCAGGGCATTCCCCATCTGGTTGAAGCTGCGCGCCAGTTGGCCAATCTCGTCTTCGCTGGTCACCGCCAGGCGCGCACTGAGATCACCCGCGCCCAGGGCTTCGGCCTGGCGCACCAGGTCGTCCAGCGGGCGCAGCTTGCGCCGCAGCAGCCAGAGCGTGGCGAGCACGGCCAGGACCATCGCCAGCAGGCTGCCGATCGCCAGGCGCAGGCCGACACTCCAGGTCACCTCGCGGATTTCCGCCTCGGGCATGCTCGCCACAACAGTCCACGGCCCCTCGGCAAAGGGTTCGACCACGCTGAACAGTTGCTGCTGGCCGTTGGTCCAGAAGCGGCCCTTGTCGCCCAGGCCGGCCACTGCGGCAACCGCAGCCTGCGGATCGGCCACGCCCGCAGGCGGCACCAGCCACTGCCCTTGGTTGTCGAGCAGCGCCAGTGAGCCGGTCTGGCCGATGCGGAAGCGCTTGAGATTGGCGAACTGCGCATTCTGCGCATCGGTGTAGTCGAAGCCGACGAACAGCACGGCGATCACCCGGCCGCTGGCATCGCTCACCGGCACGTAGCGGGTCATGTAGTTGCGGTCGAACAGCAGCGCACGCCCTACATACATCTGCCCGGCGAGCAGCTTGGCGTAGGCCGGGTGCTGGCGATCCAGCTGCGTGCCGATGGCGCGGCTGCCGTCCTGCTTCTTGAGGTTGGTGGTGATGCGCACGAAGTCATCGCCGCTGCGCACGAACAGCGTCGCGATGCCGGCAGTCATCTGCTGGAATTCATCGACGACCCTGAAGTCGTTGTTCATCAGCTGGTCGCCCAGGTACAGGGCGGGCGTGGCCTGGCCGGCTACCTGCACGGTCTCGCCGGCATGCAGCGACAGGCCCGAGGCGAAACGGCGCTCGAACAGGCCACTCAGGCGCTGGGTGTTGTCCTTGAGCGAGCCGTGGAAGGTGTCGAGCTGGTCGGCCAGCAGCCGCGCTTCACTGGCCAGGTGTTGCTGGCGGGTGGCGAGGTTGGCGTCGTCCAGCGAGCGCAGGGCGAACAGGGTACTGCCGGTGATCACCAGCGCCAGCACGATGGCGAGGGCGATGCCGAGTTGCGAGGCAATCCGGGCACGGGGTCGAGACATTGCGAAGCTCCTGGCAAGAGGCCGGGATCGTCCTGATCACGCTGACCACCCGCTTCATATTGAACGGGAAATCGCGTCCTCTTCCGGGACGCTGGTGCTAATAGATCGGCGTCGCGGGGGAATACTTGAGTGTCGGACCGGGAAATGCGCAAACGTTTTCCATGCGGTGTGACCGTGGAATCGCGGCGCCTGCTTCGCGGGCAAGTCGGGGCGCCGAACCGCCACTCCTACAAACTC
The DNA here is from genome assembly GCF_049942315.1 of Pseudomonas wayambapalatensis. Classification (NCBI taxonomy): domain Bacteria; kingdom Pseudomonadati; phylum Pseudomonadota; class Gammaproteobacteria; order Pseudomonadales; family Pseudomonadaceae; genus Pseudomonas; species Pseudomonas wayambapalatensis. The sequence goes on along the minus strand of NZ_JBNFMU010000136.1, from coordinate 11,159 downwards.
ACCAATACCACGACGCGGTGCTACTCACTGCCCCGCTGTGGCCTTCCAGCCACCACCCAGCGCCAGGAACACGCCGATCTGTCCCATCGCCACCTGGGTATTGGCTGCCGCCAGTTGCGCACGCACGTCGGTGTAGGCGCGGGTCGCCTGCAGGTCGGCGAGGAACGACTCGCGCCCGGCCTCATAGCGGCGATGGGTCTGGTCGGCCGCTTCCTGCGCCGACCGCTCGGCCTCGGCCAAGGCATCGCGACGGTCCAGCAGGGCGCTGTACTGCGCCAGGCGGGTCTGGGTTTCGCGGATGGCGTTGAGCACCACGCCATCGAAATGCGCCAGCGCGGCCTGGGTCGAGGCTTCGGCTTCGCGGATCCGGGCGCGGGTGCCGTTGGTGGGGATGGCCCAGCTGATCTGCGGGCCGAAGCCCCAGCGGTTGGTCGAAGGCTCGCCGAGGTTATCAAGAATGCCGATAGTGCCGACCTGGGCGCCAATGCTGATGTTCGGATACAGGGCGCCGGTGGCCACGCCAATGGTCGCGGTGGCAGCCGCCAGTTGGCGCTCGGCCTGACGCACGTCGGGACGGCGCTTGAGCAGCGCCGCGCCATCGCCCACCGGAATCAGTTGGGCCAGATGCGGCAGCTCGGCGCACTCGGCGGTGCCAGGCGGCAACTGGTCGACCGGTTTGGCCAGCAATGCGGCGAGGGTATAGAGCCCAGCCTCGCGCTCTGCCTTGAAGCGCGGCAGCTCGGCGCGCAACGACTTGAACTGGGTCTGCGAGCGAGTGACGAGGGTCTCGTCGCCACGGCCGGCATCGCGCAGGCGCTGGTTCAACTGCACGCTCTGCTGCTGCAGGTCGAGCGATTCACGGGCGATGTGGTACTCCTCATTGGCCGAGCACACCTGGGTGTAGGCCTTGACCACATCGGCCACCAGGGTGATGCGCGCGGTGTCGGCGGCTGCCTGCACCGCGTCGGCATTGGCCTTGGCAGCTTCGGTGCCGCGCTTGAAGGTGCCCCACAGGTCAAACTGGTACGAGGCGCTGAGAATCGCCTCGCCGATGTTGGCCACCGGGACTTTCTCCGGCAGCAGGAACGCTTCGCCGGACTCCTGCAGACGCTGGGCACCGGCCTTAGCGCCGCCGCTGAAGCCCCCCTGCGACTCGGCGACCTCGACCTGCGCGCGGGCCTTGGCGATGTTCGCCGCCGCCACGCGCAACTCGGTATTGGCGCTCAACGCCTGGCGCACCAGCGCATTGAGGCGCGGGTCCTGGTACAACTGCCACCAATCATCCGGCACCGGTGCCGACACCACGCTCGCGGCATCCTGGCGCAACGGGCCGTTCAGGTCGCTGCGCTGCACCGCGGCATCCTCGGGCACCTGGTAGTCGGGGCCGACCATGGCGCAGGCCCCCAGCGACAGCGCCAGCCCTGCCAGCATCAGGCGCTTCATGGCCGCGGGCCCTCGATGATCGACACTGTCGCGGTACGCCCGGCGATCATGCGGAAATCTGCCGGCACCTCATCGAAGGCGATGCGCACCGGGATCCGCTGGGCCAGGCGCACCCAGCTAAACGCCGGGTTGACGTTGGGCAACAGGTTGGCGCCACTGACACGGTCACGGTCCTCGATCCCTGCCGACAGGCTTTCGACATGGCCGCGCAGGCGTGTGTCATCGCCCATCACGCGGATGTCCACGGCATCGCCGACATGGATGCCACTGAGCTTGGTTTCCTCGAAATAGCCATCGACATGGTACGAGGCACTGTCGACCACCGACAGCACTGGCCGGCCCGCCGTGACGAACTCATGGGCACGCGGGGCGCGGTCGTTGAGGTAGCCATCCACCGGGCTGCGCACCACCGAACGGTCGAGGTTGAGCTGGGCGGTATCGACCGCCACCTGTGCCTCGCTCACCGCCGAGCGGGCACGGGCCTCGCGCGACTGGCTCTCTTCAAGCTGCTCGGCCGCCACCAGGTTGCCCAGCTTGCGATTGCGCCGGGTTTCGCGGGCGGCCTGGGCCAGGGTTTCCTCGCGCTCGGCCAGGGTCGCCCGGGCCTGGCGCAAGGCCAGGCCGAAGCGGTCCTGGTCGATGGTGAACAGCACGTCACCACGCTTGACCACCTGGTTGTCGCGCACCTCGACCTTCTGGATCAGCCCGGACACATCCGGGGCGATCTGAATCACGTCGGCGCGGATATGGCCGTCGCGGGTCCAGGGGGCGAACATGTAGTACACGACCATCTGCCAGACCAGCACGGCCGCGAAGGTCACCACCAGCAATGTCAGGACCACACGGCCCAAGGTCAACAACGGTTTTTTCATGGCAGCATCAGGCTTCGGCAAAAGTGATCCACCGCACCCAGCAGTACGGCGTAGAGGGCAACGTTGAACAACGCCCGGTGCCAGACCAGGCGGTAGAAATGCAGGCGCACCAGCACAGCGTGCACGCCCAGGAACAGCAGGTAGGTGGCAAACATCATCACCAGCAGCGTGGGCAGGAACACCCCGCTGATATCCAGTTCACCGATCACAGCGGCGCTCCGTCGATTCCAGGTGGCAGTTGCGGTTGTTCGACCGGCTCGAGCATCACCTCGACGCCTGGCAACAGTGCCAGGCGCAAGCCGGCCAGGGCATGCAGCAGGTGGACACGGGGCTCGCCGCGCTCGTTCAGTTGGTCAGGCGCCAACGCCAGGCGTGCCCGCTCCATGTTGCGCAGCAGCGCTGCAGGTGCGTGCAGGCGCTCGCCGGCACGCAGGCAATTCGAGTAGTGGCCGCCGACTTCCTCGATGACGGTCTGCAGGCGCTCACGGGCCTGCAGGCCCACACGCGGCATGTAGGCCAGCAGGTCGAGCAGGTTCAGGCCCACACGCAGGTCGCGCAGGGCGATGCCGCTGTCCTGGCCGGTCTGCGACAGGCGCGGCAGATGCTGCATCAGGCGATCGAGCATCTGCACGCCTACCTTGCGCTGTTCAGCCAAGGTCGCAGGCTCGGTCATCTCGACGATGTCGCGCCAGGCGAAGCGGGTCATGCGCTTGGCGGCCAGCTCCACACCGAACGGGCGCACCACCAGGGTCCAGATGAAGGCAAACAGCAGCCCCACCGGGCCTGCCAGGTTGGCATTGAGGAAGGTGAAGAAGTCGGCGTCGTAGGCGCCCTGGATGCTGATGAAGGTCGAGGTGTTGACGATGGTCAGCAGGGTGCCGAGGTAGAAGCGCGGCTGCACGGTGAGGGTGCCGACCACGATGAAGGGTACGGCGAATGCCAGCACCAGCATCGGGAAGTCGTGCAGGTTCGGCAGCACCAGGAACAGGTAGACGCTGGAGAAGATCACCGACATCAGCGTCCAGAAGAAAAAGCGGTAGATCTGCGGCGCTGGGTCGTCCATCGCCGCAAAGAAGCTGCAGGCCACGGCGGCGAGGATCACGGCACTGGCGCCGTCGTTCCACCCCAGCCCGATCCACAGGCCACAGGCGACGACGATCGCGGTGACGGTGGAGAACACCGAATACAGCATCAGGCCGCGGTCGAAGAATGGCGTCAGGCGGCCCAGCCGCCAATGACGGTAGACCGCCCGCCAGGGCTTGGTGTCGTCCAGGCGCAGTGCATGCTGCAGGGTGCAGCAGTCCTGCCAGAGATCGAGCCATTCGCTGAGGCGGTAGAGGGCGTTGGACAGCAGCAGGGCGTGGCGCTGGTCGAGCGCATCGGCGCGCGGTTGCAGGCGGTCGATCTGCTCGTGCAGCGCGGTCCAGCGCGCGACCGAAGCGCTGTCGGCGGTGCCCTTGAGCCACTCGCGGGCCGATGCCAGCAGCGGCTGGATCTGTGCGAACTGCTCCGGCGCACGGCCTTCGAGGGCGACCAGCGCGTCGTCGAGGGCATCGATCACCGGCAGCAGGTGAATCATCCGGCCGCGCAGCTCGCGGGCGTTCTTCACGGTGTGCGGGCCGGCGCCTTCGTGGCCGAGCTGGCCGATCATCAGCTCCAGACTGTTGAAGGTGGCAACCATCGAGCCGCGCAAACCCGCGACCTTGTCGGCCACAGCTTCTCGGCTCAGGTACAGATCGCTGTAGCGGATCGCCTCGCCAAACCAGGTGCCCGTGGCGCCCATCACCACCGGCGCCAGACGACGCGGCCAGAATATCGCTCCCACCACGGCGGCGCAGACGATGCCAAGGCAGATTTCCTGGGCCCGCGAAGAGGCGACATCGAACACCGCGAGCGGGTTGTCGACCACGGCCAGGGCAATCATCGGCAAGGTGTAGCCGGCCAGCATCAGCATGTAGTTGTTGGCCGTGCGCAGGTTCAGCGAGAGAAACAGCAAGGTGCCGGTCCACAGGGCGATGGCGATGCTCAGCAACAAGGGCGACTGCACCAGCGGCGGCACCAGCAGCACCGCACCACCCGCACCGAGCAGCGTGCCGACCGCGCGGTACAGCGCCTTGGAACTGGTGGGACCGACGAAGGGGCTGGAGACGATATAGACCGTGGCCATCGCCCAGTAGGGGCGCGGCAGTTGCATCAGCAAGGCGATGTACAGGGCAATCATCGACGCGGCGAAGGTACGCACGCCGTAGAACCAGTCGCGGGCAGGCGGCACTGAACTGAAGAAACCGTTCACGCCGACGTCCCCTGTGCAGCGACTTCGAAGGCACGGATCACCCGCAGGGTCGCTTCCAGGTCGGCAGCCGAGATGCCATGCAACACCTCGCGACGCAGGCGCACCAGCTCGCGCTCGATGGATTCGGCCAGGGTACGTCCTTCGGCGGTCAGGCTCAGCGCCTTGGCGCGTCGGTCGAGCGGATCCTCGGTGCGGCACACCAGCCCGGCCTTGCACAGTTGGTCGAGCAGACGCACCAGCGACGGGCTTTCCAGGCCGGCGGCCTGGGCCACGGCCACCTGATGCACGCCATCGCCCAGGCGCACGATCATCAGCAACGGCACCGCGCAGGCCTCGGAGATGCCATAGCCGGTCAGCGCCGCATGGCAGATGCGTCGCCAGTGACGACCGGCAACGACCATGCCGCTGCTGACTTTCAGGTGCAGTGCATCGAGTGTCATATGGAGGAACCGAGGATATTCATAGTTTGCTAACTATCAATATACGCCCAGCCCTCCCCCCCTCGTCAACCGGGGGCGATGAACAGTGTGTTTACAACCGGGATCGGCGGCGAGGCCTTCGCGGGCAAGCCCGCTCCCACGCGCCCGCGAAGGCCTCACCACCCCACCGGACTCAAGACTGAACCTGATCCTCCAGCTTCATGGTCAAGGCCAGGGTGCTGCCCAGTGCGATCGCCTGATCGCGCCACTCCAGGTAGCGCGCCCCATCGCGGCGACTGAAATGCACTGCCAGTTCCTCGGCCGCCTGCATCACCCCTGCCCCTGCCGCGAGCTCCAGCCAGTACAGCGCCGCCCGCGTATCCGGTTCGACATGCAGTCCATGCAGCAGCCGGTAACCCACCTCGAACCGGCAACGTGCCTCGCCACGCTGGGCTCCGCGCAGGAACCACTGGTAAGCCTCGGCCAGGTCCACCTCCCAGTCCTGATCGGCATCGCAGACTTCTTCCTCGTACAGGTCGCCCAGGGCCGCGGCAGCGTGCGACAGCCCCCGCTCGAAAGCGTGCCGGTAATGCTCCGCAGCGGTGGCATAGCACACCGCCACGCCCTTGCCGAAATAGTGCTGCTGCCCCAGGTTGAACCAGGCTGCAGCATTGCCCTGCAACGCGGCCATGCGCAGCAGATGGCTGGCCAGCGCCGTGTCGGCGCGCCAGTAGCGGCCATTGAGCCAGATCCAGCCCAGGTCGTTGAGCACCGCGGCATTACCCTCCAGTGCCTGGTGCCGCAGGTCGGTGTAGATCGCCTGCACATCCACTGCCTCGTCCAGACGGCTCACCAGCGCAGAGCGCTCACCCAGCACCGCCCACTGGGTGGGCATGCCGACGCCAGCGAAAAGGCGCAGGTGTCGCCGTGGAATGGCTGGCGCAGGCACGATGCGCTCGGGCAGGAGACGGGCGAGCAGCGAATGGATATTGCTGGCAGCAGACATGTTCATCCTCATTGAACGTCCCACAGTTCCGACCTCGACTGTGATGAGGCGATTCTGCGCGACGACACGACGAAACCTGTCGCGAACGATTCACCTCGACGCAACCAAATCGCGGTTCCGCGATCTCAGCGCAAAGTAGCGAATTGCCATCTGCCGCGGTGCCCGCCATGCTAATGCCGCAAGCCTAGACAAGGACGTTACCCTTTGCCGTTCGCCACTACCCGCGCCACCCTCAGCCGCCAGTGGGCGCTGCTGCGTCAATTGCCCAGCCGCTCACCGGGAGTCACCAGCGCCGAATTGGTCTGGCGACTGCGCGATGTCGGCTTCAATGTCAGCAAGCGCACAGTCGAGCGCGACCTCAACGAGTTGTCGCTGATCTTCCCGCTGGAGCGCAATGACAAGAGCATTCCATTCGGCTGGCATTGGTCGGCCAGCGCCATGGGCGAGCCGCGTGGCAATTTTGACTTGCTGGACTACCTGCGCGGCGACCCGCAGCAGCCCCGCCAGGGCACGGGGCTGGAACTGCAGGCGTGGGTCAGCGATCAGCTGGCGCGACAGCTGCGAGAAGTGCCGTTGAGCGTGAACATGCAGTTGACGGCGCTGCAACATGGCCATCGATTACGGGCGACGGTGGAAGACGGCTGGACGTTGCGCTGGTGGGTGCTGGGCCAGGGGGAGGCGGTGGTGGTCGAGCAGCCGGAGGCGCTGAGGGATGAGATTCGCAGGACGCTGAGTAATGCAGCAGCTCGATACATGGTCTGATGGCGCGCGAACCAGGCATCCGCGCTGCGAAACACGCGATTGTGCCTGCGAATGACGCAGGCACAGGTGAGCTCGACAAGCGCCCAGGGTTTACTCAAACTCGATGTTGGCGAGTACGCAGTCATCGCCGACCAGCTTGTATCCCGGCTCGCACGGCATACCTACGACAGGGGCAACACCTCGGGTAGTTGCACCACTCGGCGCATTGTGATTGTCGGCAAACGCGGTTGGGGCCAAGGCGGCGAGGCTCAGAGCAAGGGCTGTGATCAGTGATTTCATACGATTTTCTCCATACGTTGATTTATGTACCGCACGGGCATCGTAGAAAAGCTGCCGCCCCCTGATAACGAGGCATTGTTTCCCGAGGCCCAGAAACTGCTCCCACGCGGCACTACCTCTGCATCCCCCAACGCCGTACGGTCAACCGCTCGAGGGTATTGAACACCAGGCCCTCCACCAGCAAGCCGATCAGGATCACCACCGCCAGCCCGGCAAATACCTTGTCGGTATAAAGCTCGTTGCGGTTCTGGAAGATGTACCAGCCCAGCCCGCCCTTGCCGCTGCTGGCGCCGAACACCAGCTCGGCGGCGATCAGGGTGCGCCAGGCGAAGGCCCAGCCGATCTTCAGACCCGAGAGAATCGACGGCAATGCCGCCGGCACCAGGATGTGCAGCACCAGTCGCAAACCACGCAGGCCATAGTTGCGCCCGGCCATGCGCAGGGTCTCGGACACCCCGAGAAAGCCCGCGTAGGTGTTGAGCGCCAGTGCCCAGAGCACCGAATGCACCAGCACGAAGATCAGGCTGTTGTCGCCCAGGCCAAACCACAAGAGGGCCAGCGGCAACAGTGCGATGGCTGGCAGTGGGTTGAACATGGAGGTCAGGGTACCCAGCAGGTCGCGGCCGAACTGGGTCGAGACCGCCAGGCTGGTCAAACCGAAGGCCAGTACGATCCCCAGCACATAGCCTTTGAGCAGCACCACCAGCGAGACGCCGACCTTGGCCGGCAGCTCGCCACTGGCCATGCCGTCCCAGAATGCCGCCGCCGTTTGCAGAAAGGTCGGCAGCAGCAGGTCGTTGGCGGTGTAGCGCGCCACCGCCTCCCAGATCAGGGCGAGCAGTACAAGAATCACGGTCTTGCGCAACCAGGCCTGTTGCCACAGACGTTGGGCAAGCGGCAGATCGCGCTCCAGCGAAAGCCCTGGCAAGGGCTGCAGCGGCACTTCGTATTCCTGGCGTGCAGGTGTGGTCGTCATGCGCAGGCTCCTCCTGTCAGTAAGCGATGCGGATATCGTTGAAGCCCAGGTCCGAGGCCTGCTCCGGCTCACCGGCTTCGTCGAACAGCAGGCGATGGATACGCCGGGCGCTGGCCTGGAAATCGCTGCCACCCAGGCTGCCCAGGTCGTACTGGTGGCTGTGCACCTCGGCCCGTACCCGTCCCGGATGCGGCGACAGCAAGAGGATGCGGTTGCCCACCACCAGCGCCTCCTCGATAGAGTGGGTGACGAACAGCAGCGTGAAGCGCACCTCTTCCCACAACAGCAGCAATTCTTCCTGCATCTTGCGCCGGGTCAGGGCGTCGAGCGCGGCGAAGGGCTCGTCCATCAGCAGCACCTTCGGCTGCGTGGCCAACGCGCGGGCAATCGCCACGCGCGCCTTCATGCCGCCAGACAAGGTGTGCGGGTAGGCATCGGCAAAGGCGGCCAGGCCGACTTTCTCCAGATAGTGCACCGCCCGCGCCTCGGCTTCGGCGCGCTTGAGCTGGCCCGAGACCAGCAGCGGAAACATGACGTTCTGCTTGACCGTCTTCCACGGCGGCAACTGGTCGAACTCCTGGAACACGACGATGCGGTCAGGGCCTGGGCCCTTGACCGGCTGGCCCTGCAACAGGATCTGCCCTTCGCGCGGCTCGATGAAGCCGGCCACGGCCTTGAGCAAGGTCGACTTGCCGCACCCGGATGGGCCCAGCAGCACGAAGCGGTCGGCGCGATCGACTTCGAAGCTGACCTGGTGAGTGGCCCGCACCACGCGCTGCGCGGTGCGGTATTCGAGGCTGAGATTGTCCACCTTGAGCAGCGGTGGGGTGTCGACACGGCTCAGGTTGCTGGCCGTGTGGCCTGGCAATGGGGCGGTCATGGTCGATCAGCTCCCTTGCAATGGGCGCTCATCCTGGAAGAAGTAGTCCTTCCACGACTCGGGCTTGTGCTTGATGGCGCCGACCCGGTAGAGGAATTCGGCCAGCGGGTAAGTGTTCTTCGGCGTGATGGTGAACTCGTACTGCGGGTTGTCGATCAGCTTGATCAATGCATCGCGATCGATCTTGGCCTTGGTCACGCGGATGTAGGTGTCGGCGGCTGCGGCCTTGTCTTTCTGGGCGAAGTCGGCGGCTTCGGCGAGCGCATCGATGAATGCCTTGTAGGTCTTGGGGTTGTCCTTGCGGAATTTCTCGGTGGCGAACAGCAGGGTCGGCGAGTTGGGGCCGAGCAGGTCATAGCTGTTGAGCACGATGTGCACGTTCTTGTTGGCCAGGGCCTGGTCCTGGAACGGCGGGTTGGAGAAATGCCCGTTGAGTTCGGTGCCGCCGGCCAGCAGCGCGGCTGTGGCATCCGGATGCGGCACGGCCAGGGTGTACTTGTCGAGGCGGTTGTACTCCTTGTCGCCCCACTGCTTGGCCGCCGCGTACTGCAGGAAGCGCGACTGCACCGAAACACCCACCGCCGGCACGGCGATACGGTCCTTCTCGGAAATGTCGGCGATGGTCTTCACATTGGGATTGCTGCTGACCAGGTAGTACGGGAAGTTGCCCAGCGAGGCCACGGCCTTGACGTTCTGCCGACCGTAGGTGCGATCCCAGACGGTCAGCAGCGGCCCGACGCCGGCGCCGGCGATGTCCACCGAGCCCGACAGCAACGCGTCGTTGATCGCCGCGCCGCCGGAAAGCTGCGCCCAGTCGACCTGAATGTCGATGCCCTGCTCCTTGCCGTGCTTCTCGATCAGTTGCTGGTCACGAACGACGTTGAGCAACAGGTACACGATGCCGAACTGCTCGGCGATACGGATCTTGCCTTCGGCCTGGGCCACCGCCGGCGCCGCGAGGCCGCCTACGATCAGGCTCGCGCCCAGGCCGATGCTGGCCGCCAGGCGGCTGATGGATTTACGCATGATGAGAGTCCTCAGTCGTCAGAACGGGGCATCGCCCTGGATGGTGGTGCGATAGAGCTTGCGGCGCAGGTGCGCGGGGCAGCCGGCAGCCAGGTGGATCAACGAACGGTTGTCCCAGAACACCATGTCGTGGGGCTGCCAGGCGTGACGGTAGATGTTCTGCTCGAGCACGCTCAGGGCGTAGAGCTGCTGCAGTACATCGCGGCTTTCGTCATCGGGCAGGCCGACGATGCGAGTGGTGAAGCCCTCACTGACGAACAGCGCCTTGCGGCCGTTCTCCGGGTGAGTACGCACCACCGGGTGGATGACTTCGTTGACCTGGGCCAGTTGCTCGGCAGTCAGGGTCGGGCGCCAGTTGCCTTCGAACTTGGTTTCCGAATAACGGGCGGTATAGGAATGCGCGGCGCTGCGCCCTTCGATGACCTTGCGTAACGCGTCGGGCACAGCGTCCCAGGCCTTGTGCATGTCGGCGAACAGGGTGTCGCCGCCCTCGCTGGGCAGCTCCTGGGCATGCAGCATCGAACCGAGGCTCGGCAGCTCTTTATAGGAGAGGTCCGAATGCCAGAACTTGCCGGCATCACCCAGGCCAATGTTGCGACCGTCTTCGATGATGTTGGAAACGATCAGGATTTCGGGGTGGTTTTCCAGCAGGAACTGCTTGAGCACATGGATCTGCAGCACGCCGAAACGGCGGCTGAAGGCGATCTGCTGTTCGGGGGTGATGCGCTGGTCGCGGAACACCAGAACATGGTGGTCGAGGTGGGCGCGATGGATGCGGTTGAAGTCCTCGGCGTTGACCGGCCGGGACAGGTCCAGCCCGATGATCTCGGCACCGACGGCACCGGAGAAGGGGCGGATTTCGAAGCGTTGCGGCTGCGCGCTGTCGATGGACGACAAGGCGTTCGAGGCGGCTGACATTGTTCACTCCCACGCAGTGCGCGACTTCCAGGGGCGCGCATCGATTCAGAAACGCACGGGGATTTCCCGAGTGGGTTCGAGTCGTGCGGCGCGCCGATTGGTCGGCAGGTACGCAGTGGGAGTGACTATAAAGTCATAAGAATGGAAATTTAAATATCTTTAGCGAATATGCATATACGGGCTGCGATGGCCTGGCGGAAAAACTGCGGGAGTTTCTGTGTAGGAGCAACTGTCTGATTCAAAATCTAAAGGCCAGCCCAATCCCTGTGGGAGCGGGCTTGTCCC
>NZ_JBNFMU010000135.1:0-17689 GCF_049942315.1 Pseudomonas wayambapalatensis | reverse complement strand
GCGCAAACACGCACAACGCTGGACGCACTGCCGCAGGGTGACGATCCTTTGCAGCAACTGGATACAGCGCTCAAACAAGCCAAGGAACTCGCCGCACACTTCAGCCAGGTCGATAGCCATCTGGACCTGCTCGCGCAACACAGCCCCGCCAACACGGCCGGCGCGCTGGCCTGGCTCGGGCAATTGGGGCGACAGAGCTTGTCAGTGGGCGCCCCTGGCAGCGCCGATCGCTTGCTGTACCGACGCCTGAGCACCTACCTCATTGCCTCACTGGGTGAGCAAGCACTGAACCTGCGGTTGAGTGAGCAGGCGCTGGATGGCCAAACCCCGTCACGCGGTCGCGTTGCAGCACCTGTCGTGCGCCGCCTCGACCGAGCTTATGTCGAGACATTGCAAGGCGTACACGGCAATCAGTTCTATCGCTTGCGTGTGGCCAGTGCGCTACTTCTGCTGGAAGCGGGGTTGCTGCTTTTACAAGGAAGAAAAGATGACAAGAACCGACGCTTCTGGAGTGAAGTGACTGCGGCCGCATTGACCAGTGCCGCCGCAGGGATGGAACTACTTGCAGTGGGTACTGAAGTGACGCTCAGAGGTGTTGGTGAGAACAGCGTCACTGCGCGAGGTGCGCAAGTTAGCTTGGGACGTTATCGACTGTGGGGGGCCGGGTTGGCGGCAGCAGGGGGAATTGTCAGCATTAAGTGGGACATCGCCGACGCTATAGAGGCAAAGAATAAATCCAAACCAGCATTAGCGTTAGCATACGTCATTAGAGCAGGTGCTAATTTCACCCTACTCATGGGACAAGGAGGAATAGCGTTTTCACAGGCTAGTGCGCTTTTTCATTGGCTGTCGGTCAGCGCACGCGCTGTAGGTACCCGTCAATTTAGCGCGATCTTGTCAGGACTATCTGTACGATTAGCAGCGAACAGAGTTGCCATGCTTTGGCTTAGTCGTTTGAGCTGGATTGGAGCCGCCATCGTGCTCGCTACCAGTATCGCCTTACTGATCCTCGATGAAAACGCGCTAGAAAAATGGTGCAGCAAATGCTGCTTCCGTCTTCAGCTATCTCACAAAGGTTACGCCAAGGGTGCAGAAGAACTTGAGGTGTTGTTCAGTGCAATAAGCGAGGTTATATAATGTATTTTGTTGAGTGGCTCTCATGGCTTGCTTACATCGACCCAAAAGAAGAGCGCGATGCTTTTGAGAGGCAGCACAAGAAAGTCAGAAGAGAAGTTCTATACGAAAGCGACAACCAGGAAATGCTCGAATACGCCAAGAGACCTGCTTGCAACACACCCAAAAGTCGCGGGCCAGTCTATGTTTTCAACGAGCAAATACTAGAAATGCGATATGGTATGTGGGAAGATAAACGAGGACTGATAAGCATACTATCCCTTACGGCTATAGTTTACTCATTAGTAAATATAGCGATTGTTTTAGAGGACATAAAATTTCTTTTCAATCTAGCACTCAACTATAATGGCGAGCCCTATGGCGAGCAGCTTATTGTAGCCTCACTCTTCCTCACTATGGGCTTAGGTACATTATGGCTTTACTTAAAATTCGGGCTGCGTTTCACGCGATTTGAAATGTTCACATCCCGCCACTTACTAATACGTTTCAACCGCACTACCCAACAAGTCTACCTGCACCGCCCAACATACTGTGGCGGTATCGTCACACTCCCATGGCACGGCGTGACGTCTAGTGGTTCGGATAAAAAATACGCCACTGCCGGTGGCTTGAGCCTTCCTTTGGATCTCGTATGGCCGGCATCGTTCGCCGGCGCACTTCATCCCGAATTCATCTACGTAGGCAAGGCCGCCAACAACTTCGCGGAACTGCAAGACGAATGGGAGTTCATCCGCCGCTTCATGGATGAGGGACCAGAGGGTTTACCGCGCCCCCGCATCACCTCGCACTTCCCCTGGCCCTGGCAAGCCTTCACACCTCAATTCGAAGGGCTGACCCGCTACTTTCGTACCTCCTCTCGAATCACCAAGCTCGGCCTGGTGAGGGCAGATAACCAAGGCTTTGCCTTGGTTATCCATTGATCAGCGGCTGAAAATCAGGCTTTTCGGTATCCCTAAACCGCCCATTTCCGGCTGATGAGCAACTTGTTCGGAGTTTCCCTAACTCATCAGCAAGCCGCCCGGCCAAGCTCAAGCACAGTTAACGCCAGCCTGGCAAGGCTAGCGTCTGGGATTGCCCTAACCTCTCGACACCGTAGCCGCGCTCTGTACTCCATCCACCAAACGCACGATACCTAGCGGATTAGAGTCCTTTAGCGCATCCGGCAACAATGCATCCGGGTAGTTCTGGTAACACACCGGCCGCAGGAAGCGGTTGATCGACAGACTCCCCACCGAGGTACCGCGCGCGTCCGACGTCGCCGGGTATGGCCCGCCATGCACCATGGCATCACACACCTCGACGCCAGTGGGGTAACCGTTAAGCAACAAACGCCCCGCCTTGCGTTCAAGCACCGGTACTAATGGGGCAAACGCCTGGAGGTCATCCGGTTCGGCGATCAGCGTTGCCGTGAGCTGGCCATGCAATGACTGCAATACTTGCAGCAACTGCGCTTGGTCAGCCACCTCCACCAGCACGGTGGCCGGGCCGAACACCTCCTCCTGGAGCAGCGCGTCTCCCAACAACAGCAACCGGGCATCGGCCTGGAACAGCTGGGGCTGAGCCCGCTGCCCTTGCTGGGATGAGCCGGCCAGGTGGTGAATGCGGGGGTGTGCGTGCAGGGCCGCGACACCGCGAGCATAATTGGCGAGGGTGCCAGCGTTGAGCATGGTCTGTGCCGGCTGCTCGGCCATGTGCCCGGCAAGGTGCTCGACAAACTGCGAGAACGCCGGAGAGCGAAGGCCGATGACTAAACCCGGGTTGGTACAGAACTGTCCGCCCCCTTGCACCACCGACGCCACCAGGTCCGCCGCGATGCCTTCGCCACGTCGAGTCAGCGCGCCTGGCAATATGACCACCGGGTTGATGCTGCTCATTTCGGCGAACACCGGAATCGGCTGCGGCCTGGCAGCGGCCATGTCGCACAGGGCACGGCCACCCTTGAGCGAGCCGGTAAAACCAACGGCCTGAATCGCCGGGTGCTTCACCAACTGCTCACCCACGCCCCCTCCAAAAATCATGTTGAAGGTGCCATCAGGCATGCCAGTGCGTTGGGCCGCCCGCACGATGGCATCGGCCACGCACTCGGCAGTGACCATGTGCCCGGAGTGCGCCTTGAACACCACAGGGCAACCCGCTGCGAGCGCAGCGGCGGTATCGCCACCTGCGGTGGAAAAGGCCAGCGGGAAGTTGCTGGCCCCAAACACCGCCACCGGCCCAATGCCGACCTGGCATTGCCGCAGGTCCACCCGTGGCAACGGCTGGCGCTCGGGCTGGGCACGGTCAATACGCGCCCCCAACCACTCGCCGCGGCGCAGCACCTGGGCGAACAGGCGCATCTGGTTGCTGGTGCGCGCCCGCTCGCCCTTGATGCGCGCTTCGGGCAAGGCTGTTTCGCGGCACACCAGGGCAACGAAGGTGTCATCCAGCAGGTCGATTTCTTCGGCTATGGCATCGAGAAACGCGGCCCGCCGTTCGGGTGGCAAGTGCCGGTAGGCAGGGAACGCCGCCTCTGCAGCCTGCGCAGCGGCGTCCACCTCGTCAGGGGTGGCTTGGGTAAACCGATAAGGCAGCGTTTCGCCAGTGCTGGCATCGACGCTGTACAGTGCCACGGAACCAGCAGCACTGCGGGCCCCGGCGATGTAGTTGTAACCAAGTAGATTTGGCATAACGACCTCTTCAACCTCAGAGAATGGCAACCGACCCGGGCACTCTCGGTGCTTGCGCCTCGACAATGCCATTGCGCAGTGGCGCGCCGAACTCGGTGATGGCAATTTCAAAGGTATCGCCCGGCGCGGCCTTGATGCCGTCGGCAAACGACAGAGTAGCCGTGCCGAAGTAATGCACGTGCACATCACCCGGCCGCTGGAACTGCGCGTACTTGAAGTGGTGAAATTCCAGGTTCTGCAGGCTGTGGCACATGTTCTGCTCGCCAGACAGGAACTCACGCTCCCACAGCACCTTGCCATCACGCCAGATGCGGCTGCTGCCTTGCAGGTGCGCCGGCAGTTCGCCCACCCGCAACTCCGGGCCATAGGCACAGGCGCGTAGCTTGGAATGGGCCAGGTACAGGTAATTGCGCCGCTCCATGACATGGTCGGAATACTCGTTGCCCAAGGCATACCCCAGGCGGTGGGGCGTACCGTCATCGCCGATCACGTACAGGCCCACCAGCTCGGGTTCCTCACCGGCATCCTCGGCAAAAGCCGGCAGCGGCAGATCGGCCCCGGGGCGCACGACGATGCTGCCATCCCCCTTGTAGAACCACTCCGGTTGCGCGCCAACCTCACCCGCTGCCGGCTTGCCGCCTTCCAGGCCCCATTTGAAGATGCGCATGGTGTCGGTCAGCGACGTTTCATCCTGCTCGCCATGCTGGTGCATCTTATCACGCGTCGCCGCGCTGCCCAGGTGGGTCAGGCCGGTGCCACTGACCAGGCAATGGGCCGGGTCTTCGTGGTCCAGCGGCGGCAGTACCCTGCCCGCTTCCAGCAGCTCAGCGTAGTCGGGGCCTGGGTCAGTGCCACGCGCCAGCACTTGCTGAACCAGGCCATGCCCGGCACGGATTGCCGCCAGGGCAAGCTCACGGGTGCTGGAGGTTGCACGTACCGGGTGCACCTGGGCACCTTCCACCACGCCCACCCGGCGCTGGCCGGCCACGTCTTCGAATTGAATCAACCGCATGTGTCACTCTCCTTGCCTGGCCGGGGCACCGCCGCGCCGGGGTGCCCCCGCGTATTCATTCGATGATGTTGAAGTCCGAGAGATACTCTTCGGAAATTTCCAGGCCCAGGCCCGGCTTGTCGTCGTCCAGCTGGATATAGCCGTTGACGGGCTGCGGTTCGCCCTTGAACACGTAGTAGAACAACTCGTTGCCCACCTCTACGTCGAACACCGGGAAGAACTCGGCCATCGGCGAGGCGGTGCTGGCCATGGTGAGGTGGTAGTTGTGCATCTGCCCGGCATGGGGAATGACCGGCACCGACCAGGCTTCGGCCATGGCGTTGATCTTGCGCGCGGCAGTGATGCCGCCGACGCGGTTGGTGTCGTACTGGATCACGTCCACGGCGCGGCGCTCGAGCAGGTCCTTGAAGCCATGGCCGGTGAACTCGTGCTCGCCGCCTGAAATCGGCATGATGCCCATTTTCTTCAGCTCGATATAACCTTCGATGTCGTCGGCGATCACCGGCTCTTCCAGCCAGCGCGGCTCGAATTCGGCCAGTTTTGGCAGCATCCGGCGGGCATATTCCAGCGTCCAGCCCATGTAGCACTCAAGCATGATGTCCACGTCGGGGCCGGCCAGTTCACGCAGGGCGCGCACTTGCTCGATGTTTCGGCGCATGCCGGCCGGACCGTCCTTGGGGCCGTAGCCAAAGCGCATTTTCAGGGCAGTGAAGCCTTGGTTGAGGTAGCCCTGGGCTTCTTCGAGGAACAGGTCGAGGTTGTCATTGGCGTACAGCTTGGAGGCGTAGGTCCAGATCTTTTCCTTGGTGCGGCCACCCAGCAGCTTGAACACCGGCTTGTTCACCGCCTTGCCCATGATGTCCCAGATCGCCAGGTCAATTGCCGAAATGGCGGCCATGCCAATGCCCTTGCGGCCCCAGGCGTGGGTGCGGCGGTACATCTTTTGCCAGATGTACTCGCTGTCGAACGGGTCTTCGCCAATGCAGATCGGCGCCAGGTACAGGTCGATGATTTCCTTGGCCACGCGTGGCGCCAGGGCGCAGTTGCCGATGCCGACGATGCCGGTGTCGGTTTCGATTTCGACCACCAGCCAGCCGTGGAAGCGGAACGAGCCCATGGCATCGCCACGCTCGAACAGGATGTCGCTGGCGTTGGTGCAGAAGTGCGCCTGGGGCGGCACGACCTTGCCTTTCCATTCAAAAACACGGGTACGAACGGCTTTGATTTTCATGCTTGCAGGTTCCTTTCAATAGAGCGTGTTGATCAGCCAACCTGCGCCGGCTCCAGCGCGGCAGGCGTGGGTTCGGAGAATTTGAGCCGGGACAGCTGCCAGGCGCCCAGCACACCCACGATCGCCAGGGCGAACATGCCCGCACGCGGGTCGGCGAACAGGGTTTCGGTGAGGGTCTTGAGGTTCGGTGCCACGAAGCCGCCGAGGTTGCCCAGCGA
The DNA here is from genome assembly GCF_049942315.1 of Pseudomonas wayambapalatensis. Taxonomy (NCBI): domain Bacteria; kingdom Pseudomonadati; phylum Pseudomonadota; class Gammaproteobacteria; order Pseudomonadales; family Pseudomonadaceae; genus Pseudomonas; species Pseudomonas wayambapalatensis. Next base: position 11,428 of record NZ_JBNFMU010000135.1, on the reverse strand, counting down.
GTTGATCAGGGCGATGCCGCTGGCGGCGGCCGCGCCACTGAGGTAGCCGGTGGGCAAGGTCCAGAACAGCGGCTGCACGGCAACAAAGCCTGCGGCCGCGAAACAGAACGCCAGCACCGCCAGTGGCAGGCTGCCGGCCAGTGCCGAGGCAGCAATGCCCGCCGCGGCCATGGCCAGCATGGCCACCGCCAGTTGGCGATGCTGGCCGGTGCGGTCGGCATGGCGGGTGACCAGGCGCGTCACCACCAGGGCGCAGGCCCAGGGGATAGCGGTGTACAAGCCCACGCTCAGGCCCACCTGGCCGTCGAGGAAGCTGGCGATGCGCGTCGGCAGGTAGAACACCACGCCGTACACGCTCATCTGCACGGTGAAATACACCAGGCAGAACTTCATCACCTGGCCGTTGCGCAATGCGCCCAGGAAGCCGTGCGGGCCTTGGGCCTGCTTTTGTGCATCTTCTTCGGCCAGCTGGCTTTCAAGTGCATCCTTTTGCGCATCGCTCAGCCAGCGGGCGTGGCGTGGGCGGTCGACCAGGTAGAAGTAGGCGGCGATGCCAACCAGCGAGGCCAGCAACCCTTCCACCACGAACAGCCACTGCCAGTTGCGCAGGCCGAACACGTCATGAAACTCCAGCAGCCAGCCCGACAACGGGCCGCCCAGCACCAGCGCCAGCGGCAGGCCAAAGTAGAACAGGCCCAGCGCCTGGGCGCGGCTGCGCTGCGGGAACCAGTAAGTGAGGTAGAGGATGATGCCGGGGAAGAAGCCGGCCTCGGCAATGCCCAGCAAGAAACGCAGCACGTAGAAGGTGGTGGCGTTGTCGGCAAACATCATCGCCGCACTGACCAGGCCCCAGGTGACCATTATCCGGCACAGCCAGACGCGGGCGCCCAGGCGGTGCAGCATCAGGTTGCTGGGCACTTCGAAGCAGGCGTAGCCGATGAAGAAGATACTGGCACCGAAGGCGAAGGCGACGTCGCTCAGTCCGGTGTCGGCCTGCAGGAAAGCCCGGGCGTAACCGACGTTCGCGCGGTCGATGAAGGCCAAGACGTACATCAGGATCAGAAAAGGCAGCAGCCGCGCGCGGCTGGTGGAAATGGCCGAAGCCAGGGAGCTGGCGTGATCGCTCATGGAGGTGTCCCCGCTGTTGCCCTGTGTGCCCCGAGACGCTTTGGGGCGGGCTTTTTGTTGTTGGTGTTGGGGCGACTTTAGAGGGGGCAGGCCTGACTGGATAATCACTTATGCGTATCCATCGATAGCCTGGGGTAATACCTTTTTACGGTTCAGGGGTGGTGGGGTTATCGCCTTTGAGACCCAGAAAGCGTGTTGCCTGTGCTTGCCCCGCGAAGAGGCCGGCACAGGCAACACAATCCAGCTGGCCCTGTGGCCTACAACAGTTTGAGGGTATACGTCAGAATCAGCCGGTTCTCATCCACATCGGCCACATGATTGGAACGCACCGCCGCATTGCGCCAGCGAACGCCCAGGTTCTTCAGCGGCCCGCTCTGGATCACATAGGTGACGTCCAGGTCGCGCTCCCACGCTTGCCCATCGCTGCCGCCTGCCACCTGGGCGTGATCACCGCTGGCGTAGCGAGTCATAAACGTTAAACCCGGGATGCCAAGGGCAACGAAGTCATAGTCATATCGCACCTGCCAGGAGCGCTCACCCGCCGTGGTGAAGTTGCGCACCTGGATGTCGTTGACCAACGGCGTGCTGGTACCCGCGATGTAGACCATCCCGTTGTCGCCATACATGCGCTGGTAACCCGCGCCAAGGGTATGCCCGCCACGCTTGGCACTGACGAAACTGGTGAGGGCGCGGTTATCCAGGTTGCCCAGGTCGGCGCTGCCCTCTTCACGGGTGCTGAACCAGCCCAAATTGGCGGCCAGGGTCCAGTCACCCAGTGGCTGCTTGTGGCTGAAGCTGTAGTAGTTCTGCCGATAAATGTCCTGCAGCCGGGCCTGCCACACGCCTACCTGGGTGCGCTCGGCATTGAAGCGGTAATCGCCGCCCACATAGTTGAAACGGTCGGCAAACACACCACCGCGGCCGTCCACCGACAAGTCTTCATGGTTGGTGGAGTTGCGCTGGCTCAGCGAACGCATCTGCCCGGCCTGCAGGTTCAGGCCGGCAATTTCCTTCGAACTCAGCATGCCACCCTGAAAGGTCTGCGGCAGCAGACGGCCGTCGTTGCGCAGCAGGATCGGCAGCTCGGGCATCAACTCGCCCACCTTCAGTTCGGTCTTTGAAAACCGCAGCTTGGGCGCCAACCCCACCCGCGAGAACTCATCCGCCGCCCGGCCATCATCGTGCCGGGGCAGTAGCCCCGAGCCGCTGCGCGCGGGGCTGCTGTCGAGCTTCACGCCCAACTGGCCAAGCACGTCGACGCCCACACCCAACGGCCCGGCGGTGTACCCCGAGTTGGCTTGCAACAAAAAGCCCTGAGCCCACTCTTCCTGCTTCGACTGCGCCGCGCCGGGCTGGCGAAAGTCACGGTTGAAATACAGGTTGCGCAGGCCCAACGTGATGCTGGCATCGTCGATAAACCCTTCGGCACTAGCGATTTGTGGCAAGCAGGTAAGCAACAGCGGTGTCACCGCACTGCCGGTCAGCAGGTAGGAAAAGGCTTTTGTCATTGTTGTTTTTCCTTTTTACAGGGTGATGCGAGCCGTGGAGCCGACAGGCTCCAGGCGCGGTTGAAAGCAGGAAAAAGCGGCCCCGAACGGAGCCGCCATGCACTCAGCGGGCGTTGCGCCCCATGCGGCAGGCAATCTCGAAGGCCTGGCGGGTGGCGCCGACATTGGCCTTGCCCTGGCCTGCGATGTCGAACGCGGTGCCGTGGGCCGGGGTGGTGATCGGGATTGGCAGGCCACCCTGCACCGTCACACCACGGGAGAAGCCCATCAGCTTGATGGCGATCTGGCCCTGGTCGTGGTACATGGTCACCACCGCATCAAAGGCCTGGGCGTCGCCCTGCACCTTGAGGAAGATAGTGTCCCCCGGGTAGGGGCCATCGGCGTCGATGCCCTGCTCCCGCGCGCGCTGCACCGCCGGGCCGATGATGTCCAGCTCTTCGCGGCCAAAGCTGCCGTTGTCGCCATTATGCGGGTTCAGGCCACAAACGCCGATGCGTGGGCGCTGCAAACCGTTGCGCTTGAGCGCGGTGTCGATCAGGCCAATGGCTTCGAGCACGCGCGCCTGGCTGAGCATGCCGGGCACTTCGGCCAACGCCACGTGGGAAGTTACTCGCGAGGTCCACAAGTTATCGAGCACGTTGAATTCGCAGAACGGCCCGCTGAAATTCAGGCGTTCGGCAAACCAGTGCAGCTCGTCGCTGTGGCCCATGCCGGCCATGTGCAGCGAAGTCTTGTTCAGCGGGCCGAACAGGATGGCGTCGGTCTTGCCCGAGTCGGTGAGCTCCAGCGCCACGGCCAAGGTGTCGAGGCTGTAACGCCCGCCAATCACGCTGGCTTCGCTGCGCGGGAACTCGCCAATGGCGGCGCCTCGGTAGGGGAACAACAGCGGCGTGTCGTCGGCAAAATCCAGCACGTCGAGCGAATCGATACGCCGGTACGGGAACTCACAACCCGCGATCTGCATGCCACGGCGCATCTCCTGCTCATCGGCAATCAGCACCACTTGCGCCTTGCCGCGCACCTCGGGTTCGGCCAACAGGCGGGCAATCAGTTCGGGGCCGATACCGGCCGGGTCACCCAGTACCATGGCCAGGCGTGGAAGGGTTTGCTTGTTCATGCGGGGGTCCTTGTGTGGGGCAACACCTGATTCAGGCGCAAGGTGTCGGGCACGGTGCGGTACAGGCGCCGTGCGTTGCTGTAGAAAAGCTGTTGCTGGGCGGTGTGCGGCAAGTCGGCGACGATGTGCTTGAAGCCGCTGTAAATGGTGTCGAAGCTGCCGCACAGGCCATCGACCGGGAAGTTGCTGGCAAACATCGCCCGTTCGCTGCCAAACAACGCGATGACCTGGCGCACGATCCAGGCGTTGTCCTCGGCACGCCAGGGTTGGCCGGCCTGGCCAATGCCCGAGATCTTCACCGCCACGTTGTCGCATCGGGCAAACCGCGCCATGGCCGCGTGCCAGTCCGCCAGGCCTTGCGGGCTGCGGTCCGAAGGCAGGCCGGCGTGGTTCAGAATCAGCAACGTATCGGGAAAGTCCTGCGCCAGGCGGGCAGCCTCGTCGAGGTTCCACCACGGGGTTTGCAGGTCGAAATGCAGGCCGTGGCGCGCCAGCTGCGCATAGCCATGGCGCCAGTTCACGTCGCTCATCAGGCTGTGCAGGCGCCCAACCTCGGCCGGGCACGATGGCCCACCGGGCTTGTGGCGTACGCTGCGTACTCGCTCGAACGCCGCCTGTTCGGCCAGCACCCGGGCGGCGTCCGGCGCGTCCAGCCAAGCCTGGGCCACCACGGCATTGGGCGCCCCGTAACGTGCTGCCAGGCCATGGATGAAGCGCGTTTCACCCACTGGGTCACGCGGGTCCCATTCGGTTTCCACGTAGACGGTTTCGACCACCTGATGCCTGCCTGCGTCGGCCAGGTAATCTTCGGGAAAGTAGCGCCGCTTGAGGGCACTGTAATCCCCGTAACGAAACGGGATGTTTCCGGTGCCCGACAGCCACGGGTGCGGGTTGTTCAGCGGGTCCCAGAAATGATGATGGGCATCGACGATCGGCCCTTCGTACAACTCAGCCATGGTGTACCTCGGTCTTGTCCAGCGAGATCAACAGCGTGCCGACGATGAACAGCCCCGAGCACAGGGCAAAGAAGCCAAGCACCGCCGGGTAGCCGCCCAGGTGCTGCAACAGCACGCCCACCAGGATCGGCACCACGATGCCGCCCAGGCTGCCGGCCAGGTTCATCACCCCACCGATCAGGCCCACCCGCGACGGTGCCGCGAGCAGCGCCGGGAAGCTCCAGTACAAGCTGCCCCACATCAGGAAGAACGCCGTCAAAGACAGCAGCGCCACCGCCGCGTAGGCGTCGCTCAGGCCAGGCAGCAGCAGGAAGGCGCACAGCGCCACCAGGCCCGATAAGGTCAAAAGGCCTTTGGCCGCCAAACCACGGCGCACACCCTTGCGGATCAGGGTGTCGCACAGGAATCCGCCCACCAGCGAGCCCACTGCGCCACACAGGAAAATGATGAACGTGGCCGCCCCGATGCCCTTGATGTCGAAGCCACGGGCATGGGCCAGGTAGCTCGGCCCCCAGGTCAGCAAGCCAAAGAACACCATCGCCCAGCTGGCGCGGCCCAGCAGGATGCCGGTAAGCGAACGCGCCGCGATGCCCAGCCCTTTGGCCGGCTGTTGCGCCGCCTCGGCCAACGGTACGGCGCGGCCGTGGTTGATTTTGTCCAGCTCAGCGGCGTTGACGGCGGCATGCTCGGCGGGGTTGTCGCGCAGGTAGTGCCAGGCCAGCCAGGCCATGGCCAGCGTGGCGATACCGGCGACGAAGAAGGCGATGCGCCACGAGCCAAGCACGGCGATCAGGTAGGCGATGATCAAACCGCCCAAGGCCGCGCCCAGCGGGCCGCCACAATCCATCAGCACCGCGCCGCGGCTGCGCTCGTTGGCGCCCAGCCACAATGAGTTGAGCTTGCCGCCCGAGGGGAACAGTGGCGCCTCCGCCGCACCCAGGGCAACCCGGGCGAACATCAGCGACAGGCCACCGGTGGTGAACGCCGCCAAGGTCTGGAACGCGCCCCACAGGCCGGTGGACCAACCAATGACCCGGCGCGGGCCGAAGCGGTCAATCAACCAGCCACCAGGAATTTGTAACAGCGCGTAAGCCCAGAAGAAACTGCTGAGAATCAGCCCCTGCATGCTGGGCGAAAGCTCGAACTCCGCGGCAATGGTAGGCATGGCAATGGACAGCGAAACACGGTCGATCAGGTTGATCACCGTCAGGGCAAAAATGATTGCGAAGATGCGCCAGCGCACGTTGCTGGCCTTCAGCGCGACAGGTGTGTCGGCCGATTGCCCAGCGTGCAGCACAGGGTTTTGTGCCTGAGCCATGGGAGGTACCTCTGCTTGTTATTGTTGTAATCCGGTAATGTCCGGCAGTGCCAATATGGCCGGGCCGTCGATAACCGTCTAATCAAAGCTGCTCATACAGCCATTGCCTGTGGTTATCGCTCAGCTATAACCCCTGGCTATCGGTGTATGCGTAACTTTGAGTGGACGCTTATCGGTTAGCTGCGCAGACTTCGGTGACCCATAACAAAGACAACAAAGAGGTCCCCATGCGAAACGCCTACGCGCGTCACATTTCGTCGTTGCTGGCCGCCTGCGGCCTGCTGTGCGCCACCGCCCTGCCCGCCCTTGCCGACACCTGGAAGCCCGAGAAGAACGTCGAGATCGTCGTGGCCGGCGGCCCCGGCGGCGGCACCGACCAGCTGGCGCGCCTGATCCAGCAAGCGATCAGCCAGCATCACCTGCTGGACGTCAACACCGTGGTGCTGAACAAAGGCGGTGGCAACGGCGCCGAAGCCTTCCTCGACATGAAACTGGCCCAGGGCGATGCCCACAAGCTGGTGATCGGCACCAACAACGTGTACCTGCTGCCGTTGGTGGCCAAGCTGGGCTACCAGTGGACCGACCTTACCCCGGTGGCCGCCGTGGCCGAGGACGACTTCATTCTCTGGACCTACCAGGACGCCCCCTGGGGCGACGCCGCCGCGTTCAAGGAGGCGCTCGCAAGCAATACCGGCAAGATGCGCTTTGGCGGCAGCCAGTCCAAGGACGTGGACCAGACACTGGCCCTGCTGATTGGCCAGCAGGTGGGCAGCAAGCTCACCTACATCCCCTTCAAAAGCGGCAGCGAGGCTTCGATCCAGTTGGCCGGCAAGCACATTGCCGCCAACCTCAACAACCCGGCCGAAAGCCTCAGCCAGTGGCGCGGCGGCCAGGTGCGGCCGCTGTGCGTGTTCAGCCGTGAGCGGATGATCTACCGCGACAAGGTCACCGCCGAACAGTCCTGGGCCGACATCCCTACCTGCCATGAACAGGGCCTGGCCATCGAGCAGTACCGCTTCCCCCGCACAGTCTTCCTGCCCGGCGCGATCAGCGACGAACAGCGGGCGTTCTATGTGGAGTTGCTGCGCAAAGTCAGCCAGACGCCAGAGTTCAAGGCCTACATCGAGCGCTCGGCGCTGGCGCCGACCTTCCTCGAAGGCCAGGCGCTGGTGAGCTACATCGAACAGGACCGTGAACGCGTGATGCCACTGTTCAAGGACGCCGGCTGGCTGCGCCAGTGAGCGCGACAAGGGAGACCACCATGTCCACCACCAACGATGCGCCTCTGGTTGCCACCCGCTGGGTGGAAATCGGCCTGGCCCTGTTCACCGCCGCGCTGGGCGGCACCCTCATATACGGCAGCCTGGCCATCGGCATTGGCTGGGGCGATGCCGGGCCAGAGGCGGGCTACTTCCCGTTCTACATCGGCCTGCTGCTGAGCTGCGCCAGCCTGGGCAACCTGCTGCTGGCCGTGGTGCGGCGCCAGGCCATGGCCGAAGCGTTCGTCGGGCGCCGGGCATTTGCCCAGGTGCTGGCCGTGTTCGTACCCATTGCCGTGTACGTGGCGGCCATGCCCTTTATGGGCATCTACCTGGCTTCGGTGCTGTTCATCGGCGGGTTCATGTGGCGAGCGCGCAAGGCTGGGCAAGGCCACCGCTGGCTGACCATTGCGCTGATCCCCTGCTGCGCCGCACTGGCCAGCTACCTGATTTTCGCGGTCTGGTTCAAGGTACCGCTGCAGGCCGGCGTGCTGGGTGACCTGGCGAGCTACCTGGGAGGGCTGCGGCCATGAGTGAAATCGATTCGTTGATGCAGGGCTTGAGCCTGATTCTCACCGCCCACCACCTGGGCCTGATGGTGGTCGGCGTGCTGCTTGGCATACTGGTCGGTGTGCTGCCGGGGCTGGGTGCACCCAACGGCGTGGCATTGCTGTTGCCGCTGACCTTCACCATGGAGCCGGTGTCGGCAATCATTTTGCTGTCGTGCATGTACTGGGGGGCGTTGTTCGGCGGTTCGATCACCTCGATCCTGTTCAACATCCCCGGCGAGCCTTCATCGGTGGCGACCACCTTCGACGGCTACCCCATGGCCCGCAACGGCCAGGCCGGCGAAGCACTTACGGCAGCGTTCACTTCGGCACTGCTGGGTGCCCTGATGGGTGTGTTGCTGCTGACGTTCCTGTCTACCCACATTGCCAAGTTCGCCATGGAATTCAGTTCACCGGAGTTTTTTGCGGTGTACCTGCTGGCGTTTTGCACCTTCATCGGCCTGAGCAAAAACCCGCCACTGAAAACCGTGGTGGCGATGATGATCGGCTTCGGCATGGCCGCGGTGGGCATGGACACGGTGTCCGGCGAACTGCGCCTGACCTTCGACCAACCCTGGCTGCTGTCGGGTTTGAGCTTCGAGGTGGCGGTGATCGGCCTGTTCGGCATTGGCGAAATCCTTTGCACCGTCGAGGAAGGCCTGGTGTTTCGCGGCGAACGGGCACGCATCACGCCCATGGTGATATTACGTACCTGGGCCAAGTTGCCCCGCTACTGGCTGACCTGGCTGCGCAGCGCGCTGGTCGGCTGCTGGATGGGTGTGACCCCGGGAGGCCCGACGGCGGCGTCGTTCATGAGCTACAGCTTGGCGCGGCGCTTCTCGAAAAACCGCGAGCGCTTCGGCAGCGGCGAGGTGGAAGGCGTGATCGCGCCGGAAACCGCCGACCACAGCGCCGGCACCAGCGCCCTGCTGCCGATGCTCACCCTGGGCATCCCCGGCTCGGCCACGGCAGCAGTGATGCTGGGGGGGTTGATGATCTGGGGCCTGCACCCGGGGCCGACACTGTTTGTTGAACAGCACGATTTTGTCTGGGGCCTGATTGCCAGCATGTACCTGGGCAACGTCGTCAGCCTCATCGTAGTGCTGGCCACAGTGCCGCTGTTTGCCTCGATCCTGCGCATCCCGTTCTCGATCATCGCGCCGATCATCATCATGGTGTGCGCCATCGGTGCCTACTCGGTGCACAACTCCATGACCGACGTGGGCCTGATGCTGGTGTTCGGCGCGCTGGGTTACCTGTTCAAGAAGCTTGGCTACCCCATCGCGCCGCTGGTGCTGGCTGCCGTGCTGGGTGACAAGGCCGAGGATGCGTTCCGCCAGTCGATGCTGTTCTCGGACGGGCAACTGTCGATCTTCTGGTCCAACCCGCTGGTGGGCAGCCTGACCTGCGCGGCACTGGTGATGCTGTGCTGGCCGTTGCTGGCCAAAGGCATCAACGGCCTGCGCACCCTGCTTGGCCGCACGCTGGCCCGGCGCATCGCCTGACCCGCCACCGCGCGGGGGCACATGTGCCCCTGCGCGGCTGGCGCCCTCGCCCAATTCTTGTCAATCTTGGCCCTCCCCATGACCACGAGCCAGACCATGTCCCGCATCCCCGACGCCAACATCATCCACAGCCGCCTGCGTTTGCGGCAACTGCGCCTGATGCTGGCCCTGGATGAACTGGGCTCGCTGCGCCGGGCCGCCGAGGAAATCGGCATGACCCAACCGGCCGCGACCAAGATGCTGCATGAAGCCGAAGACTTGCTGGGCGTCGAGCTGTTCGAACGCCTGGCGCGCGGCATGCGCCCCACTCCGTTTGGCGAAACACTGATTTACTACGCACGCATGATCTTTGCCGAGCTGTCGGGCATGCGCGAGGAAATGGTCGCCCTGGAGTCAGGCAACCTGGGCCGGGTCACCATCGGCGCCATCCCGGCGCTGGCTTCGGGTTTGCTCACCCGCACCATTGCCACGCTCAAGCAAAGCCACCCGCGCCTGTCGATGAGCCTGCAGGTGGACACCAGCGACGTGCTGGTGCAAGCCCTGCAGCAGGACCAACTGGATGTGGTACTGGGGCGCATCCCCAGCAACGCACGCACCGACGACCTGCAGTTCGACAGCCTGGGTGAAGAAGACCTGTGCGTGATCGCCGGCGCCCAACACCCCTTGGCCAAGCAGAAAAAACTGGCCTGGACCGAGCTTCAGGACATGACCTGGGTGCTGCAGCAGCACCCCAGCCCAATGCGCACCATCGTCAACCAGGCGTTCCACAACGCCCGCATCGACCTGCCCAGCAGCATCGTCGAAACCACTTCGATCATGACCCTGCTGTCACTGCTGCAGCAAACCGACATGATCGGCATCACGCCCCGCTCGGTGGTCGAGGACTACGCGGGGCGGCACCTGTTGGCCGTGCTGCCCATCCAGCTTGAACCGCGCCTGCCGCCGTATGGCTTGATCACCCGGCGCAATCGCGTGCACTCATCTGCTATGCAAACGTTTATGGCCGTAGTGCATCTAGAGCAAACTCGGTCGTAAGCGCTTCATGAACCCCACATTCCAAGCGCTTACCTGATCCCCAATGCTGTGCTCCCGATTTCTGTCTGGAGTTCGCCGACGATGATGCGCACGCCGACAGGAGCGCGTGTTTCCTATAACGTGCAGACCGCCGTTGACGCAGAACACTGCCTGATTTTGCATCACCAAATGACGCAAGAGGGCGATGATCGCAAGCAGCTTGAACCCATGGCTAAAGCGGCCAAGGCTGAACTGGGGCAGGAAGCGCTGACTGTGACAGCCGATATGGGTTACTCGAATGGCCAGCAGTTCCAGGCATGCGAGAAAGACTCCATTACCGCGTACGTGCCGCCAAACCGAACCTCGAACCCAGGCGGCGAGGCATTATTCGAGCGCAAGGATTTTACCTACCACGCCGAACAGGATCGGTACCAGTGCCCGGCAGGTCAGTGGCTAATGCTGAAGCAACGTCACAAGGGCGACCGGTCTACCAAGCGGCGGTCAGTGATTGCGCCGGATGCGCGCTGAAAGCCCAATGCACGACGGCCAAGCGCCGCTATGTCTCGCGCCACGCTCAAGAGAAAGCCTTTGAGCGTATGGCGCAGCGGATGCAACTGCATCCAGACATGATGGAACGACGCAGATCCATCGTGGAGCACCCGTTTGGCAATCTCAAACACTGGTTATTTGGGAACGGGCGGTTCTTGTTGCGACAACTCGAAGGCACAAGAGCTGAAATGGCCTTCGCTGTGACCGCTTACAACTTCAAGCGGGCGATCAGTGTCTTGGGTGCCAAGCAAATCATGCGACTGATGGGCTGAAGAGCCTTTTTCAGCACAAAAACAAACGCCCCGAACAAGTCGGGGCGTTTGGTCCAAGGCCTGTCAGTGTGTTTTCACACAGTCTGTTTCGGCCCTTTTTTCAACGACTTACAGACTTCCACGGAAGTCTGTAGATCCATAACTGGAGCGGGAAACGAGACTCGAACTCGCGACCCCGACCTTGGCAAGGTCGTGCTCTACCAACTGAGCTATTCCCGCAATATGGCGTCCCCTAGGGGACTCGAACCCCTGTT
>NZ_JBNFMU010000134.1:0-55246 GCF_049942315.1 Pseudomonas wayambapalatensis | reverse complement strand
TAGTTTGAGACCAGATTACCACTGGTTTCGGGATTGGAATGGGACGGGAGGGCAGATGTGTGAGCTGTCGAGCTCAGGAGGATTCGAACCTCCGACCGCTCGGTTCGTAGCCGAGTACTCTATCCAGCTGAGCTATGAGTCCGTCGATGGTAGTTTTAGACCAGATTACCACTGGTGAAATGATGCGTCTTCCAGAGAAAACCGCCTCATTGTATGGCGGACTCAGGAGGATTCGAACCTCCGACCGCTCGGTTCGTAGCCGAGTACTCTATCCAGCTGAGCTATGAGTCCGTGTCTTGCCGCGCATTATAGTTCGCCAAATCGTTTTGCCAAGTACTTTTTCGTTTAATTTCAACGACTTAAGCGTTTTGACCGATTGCAGCGCCCTACACGAAGAATGGCGGTGAAGGGGGGATTCGAACCCCCGATACCCTTATGAGGTATACTCCCTTAGCAGGGGAGCGCCTTCGGCCACTCGGCCACCTCACCGCAACACGGGGCGTATATTAACCAGACCCTTCCCCGTTTGCAAACCCTTTTTTGAAAAAAACTTCAAAAAAATTAAAGGGTTGGTTCTTCGTCCTTCTCTTTCTTGATCCGCAGGTAGATTTCCTCGCGGTGAACAGCCACTTCCTTAGGGGCACTCACACCGATTCGTACCTGGTTGCCTTTGACACCCAGGACCGTCACGGTGATCTCACCATCACCAATGATCAGGCTCTCGGCGCACCGACGAGTCAGAATCAACATAGCTTTCTCCTCACGCAGTTCATTCAGGGACAACAGTCTGTTGGAAACAGAGGGCAGCTCGGGACGAAGGCCCAGCCCTCTTTATCGGCGGTCAGGCAGGAAAGGACAGTAACCTGCATGACCGCCAGAAACGCGAAGGGCGCGGCCAGAGCCGCGCCCCCCAGGGCAATGCGTCACTCGCTCTGTCGAGCAGGCGCATCGAGCTCGAACGCGGTATGCAGCGCGCGTACGGCCAGCTCCAGGTACTTCTCTTCGATCACCACCGACACCTTGATCTCGGAGGTGGAGATCATCTGGATGTTGATGCTCTCCTTGGCCAGGGCCTCGAACATACGGCTGGCCACGCCCGCATGGGAGCGCATGCCGACGCCGACGATCGACACCTTGGCGATCTTGGTATCGCCGATCACTTCACGGGCACCGATTTCGCGCGCGGTGTTCTCCAGCACGCTCAGAGCCTTCTCGTACTCGTTGCGGTGCACGGTGAAGGTGAAGTCGGTGGTGTTATCGTGCGAGACGTTCTGCACGATCATGTCCACTTCGATGTTCGCGGCGCTGATCGGGCCGAGGATCTTGAAAGCAACGCCCGGGGTGTCCGGCACGCCGCGAATGGTCAGCTTGGCCTCATCACGGTTGAAGGCGATACCGGAAATGATCGGCTGTTCCATGGATTCCTCTTCATCGATGGTAATGAGGGTACCCGGACCCTCCTTGAAGCTGTGCAGCACGCGCAGCGGAACGTTGTACTTGCCGGCGAACTCCACCGAACGGATCTGCAGCACCTTGGAACCGAGGCTGGCCATTTCCAGCATCTCTTCAAAGGTGATCTTCTCCAGGCGACGGGCCTGCGGCACCACGCGTGGATCGGTGGTATAGACGCCGTCGACGTCGGTGTAGATCTGGCACTCGTCGGCACCCAGCGCTGCCGCCAGGGCAACACCGGTAGTGTCGGAGCCACCACGCCCGAGGGTGGTGATGTTGCCGTGCTCGTCGACACCCTGGAAACCTGCGACCACGACCACGGTGCCAGCCTTGAGGTCGGCGCGGATCTTCTGGTCATCGATCTGCAGGATGCGCGCCTTGTTGTGCGCGCTGTCGGTCAGGATGCGCACCTGGTTGCCGGTGTAGGACACCGCCGGCACGCCACGCTTGATCAGCGCCATGGCCAGCAGCGCGATGGTCACCTGCTCGCCGGTCGACACGATAACGTCCAGTTCACGCGGAACCAGCTGATCGGAGACCTGCTTGGCCAGGTCGATCAGGCGGTTGGTTTCCCCGCTCATGGCCGACAGCACAACCACCAGGTCATCGCCCGCCTCGCGGTGTTTCTTGACCTTGTCGGCCACCTGCTCGATCCGCTCGATGGAGCCGACGGAGGTGCCGCCAAATTTCTGTACGATCAACGCCATTTCAAAGTGCCTCAGCCCACGAAGGGCACCCAGTAAACAATCCTTCCTGACGCGCCCCGCAACAAGACTACGGGGCGCGTCATCTCAAAGCCCCTGCTCGGCGAACGGCACGGCCAGTGCCAGGGCCTGATCCAGTGCAGCGACGTCGACGCCGCCACCCTGGGCCATGTCCGGACGGCCACCGCCCTTGCCGCCAACCGCCGCAGCGGCCTGTTTCATCAGGTCACCAGCCTTGAGTTGGCTGGAGAGGTCCTTGGTCACGCCGGCCACCAGCACGACCTTGCCCTCATGCTCGCTGCCCAGCAGGATCACTGCATGGCCGAGCTTGTTCTTCAACTGATCGACGAGCGCCAGCAGCGCCTTGCCATCCTGCCCATCCAGGCGAGCGGCAAGCACCTTGGCACCCTTGACCTCAACGGCCGCACTGGAGAGATCGTCCCCTGCGGCGCTGGCGGCCTTGGCCTGCAGCTGTTCGAGCTGCTTCTCCAGCTGACGGTTGCGCTCGAGCACAGCCGACAGCTTGTCGATCAGGTTGTCGCGGTTACCCTTGACCAGTTGCGCAGCTTCCTTGACCTGCTCCTCGGCAGCGTTCAGGTAGGCCAGCGCCGCAGCACCGGTGATCGCCTCGATACGACGCACACCGGAGGCTACGCCACCTTCACTGATAATCTTGAACAGGCCGATATCGCCGGTGCGCTTGGCATGAATACCCCCGCACAGCTCGACCGAGAAGTCGCCGCCCATGCTCAGCACACGCACGGTGTCGCCGTATTTCTCACCGAACAGCGCCATGGCGCCCTTGCGCTTGGCGGTCTCGATATCGGTCTCGATGGTTTCGACCGCGGAGTTCTTGCGCACTTCGCGGTTGACGATGTCTTCCAGGGCCTTGATCTGCGCAGGCGTCACCGCCTCGAAGTGGCTGAAGTCGAAACGCAGGCGTTGGCTGTCGACCAGCGAGCCCTTCTGCTGGACGTGCTCGCCCAGCACTTCACGCAGTGCAGCGTGCAGCAGGTGGGTGGCGGAGTGGTTCAGCGAGGTCGCGTGCTGCACGTCGGCATCCACGCGAGCCTCGACCGGGGCACCAATCAGCAGCGCGCCGCTGGCGACCACGCCGTGGTGCAGGAAGGCACCGCCGGTCTTGGTGGTGTCGCGCACGTCGAAGCGCGCAGCCCCAGCCTGCAGGTAGCCGCTGTCACCGACCTGACCGCCAGATTCGGCATAGAACGGCGTGCGATCCAGGACGACCACGCCCTCCTCGCCTTCGCCCAGCTGATCGACCGACTGGCCATCCTTGTACAGGGCGATGATCTTGCCCTGGCCTTCGGTGGTGCTGTACCCGAGGAAATCGGTGGCGGTATCGACCTTGACCAGGCTGTTGTAGTCCATGCCGAAGGCGCTGGCCGAGCGGGCGCGCTCGCGCTGGGCGTCCATCTCGCGCTCGAAGCCGGCTTCGTCGATGGTCAGCTCACGCTCGCGGGCGATGTCGGCAGTCAGGTCCATGGGGAAGCCGTAGGTGTCGTACAGCTTGAACACCACGTCGCCCGGCACGACCTTGCCCTGCAGCTGCGACAGGTCCTGCTCGAGGATGCGCAGGCCCTGCTCGAGGGTCTTGGCGAACTGTTCTTCCTCGGTCTTGAGTACGCGCTCGATGTGCGCCTGCTGGTTCTTGAGCTCGGGGAAGGCTTCACCCATCTCGTTGACCAGTGCAGCCACGACCTTGTGGAAGAAGCTGCCCTTGGCACCAAGTTTGTTGCCGTGGCGGCAGGCGCGGCGAATGATGCGGCGCAGCACATAGCCACGGCCTTCATTGGACGGCAGTACGCCGTCGGCGATCAGGAAGCCGCAGGAACGGATGTGGTCGGCGACCACTTTCAGCGACGACTGCTCTTCGTTGCGGCAACCGATGGCCTGGGCCGCGGCGTCGAGCAGGCTCTGGAACAGATCGATCTCGTAGTTCGAGTGCACGTGCTGCATGACCGCACTGATGCGCTCAAGGCCCATGCCGGTGTCGACCGACGGGGCGGGCAGCGGGTGCAGGACGCCGTCGGCAGTGCGATTGAACTGCATGAAGACGTTGTTCCAGATCTCGATGTAGCGGTCGCCGTCTTCTTCCGGCGAGCCGGGCGGGCCACCCCAGATGTCGGCGCCGTGGTCGTAGAAGATCTCGGTGCACGGACCGCAAGGACCGGTATCGCCCATGGTCCAGAAGTTGTCGGAAGCGTAAGGAGCACCCTTGTTGTCACCGATGCGCACCATGCGCTCGGCCGGCACGCCGACTTCCTTGGTCCAGATGTCGTAGGCTTCGTCGTCGGTGGCGTAGACGGTGACCCAGAGCTTTTCCTTGGGCAGGTTCAGCCACTTGTCGGAGGTCAGGAAGGTCCAGGCGAAGGTGATCGCGTCGCGCTTGAAGTAGTCACCGAAGCTGAAGTTGCCCAGCATTTCGAAAAAGGTGTGGTGACGCGCGGTGTAGCCGACGTTTTCCAGGTCGTTGTGCTTGCCACCGGCGCGCACGCACTTCTGGCTGCTGACAGCGCGGGTGTAGGCACGCTTTTCGGCACCCAGGAAGCAGTCCTTGAACTGGTTCATGCCTGCGTTGGTGAACAGCAGGGTTGGGTCGTTGTTCGGGATCAGCGAACTGGAGGCGACTCGGGTATGTCCCTGCTCTTCGAAGAAGCGAAGGAAGGCTTCACGGATTTCTGCGCTTTTCATAGGTTCTTCCACGGAAACGGCGGCCGTTTGGGCTAACGCGTCGGATCGACGAAACGACGGCAAAGGGCCGCATTATATCGGTCCTGCAATCGAGGTGCAGTGTGTTTATGCGATGGAAACCGGCAATCGGACAGTTTTTCCGTTGCGAACGGGCAAAAACGACATGAGCGGATGCTAAATCGCGGCTTTCGTCACTGACAAGCCAATTACCGCCCAGAGGAAGGGAAAAGGGAATAGGCGGCAAATTAAATCCCCTTCATCCGCCTTCTCATGCTGATTATTCAGGCGGTACATGAGTACCACTGGAACCACCGAAGCAACGCCAGAATGCAATCTCCCCCATGAAAGGAGACGCCCATGGCGCCCGAAGACCTGAAGATCCACACCCCTTCCGGCCTTGTGCTGATACAACGACTGCCATACAGAAGCGGCCCACTGGCGATCAGTCGCCATGACCACACGCTGCTGATCGAAGCACTGGCCCCAGACACCGAACTGTCGGTTCATCCAAGCCCCGAAGGCATCGTGCTGCGCATCGAAGGCGCCCGCTATACGCTGGCCCTGGCAAAAACAGAGATGCTGCATATCCGCACCGGCGCCGGTGACGACAACGTATTTGTCGAATCCACCCTCGACAGCCGCATCGTGATAGAGACCGGCGATGGCAACGACAGCATCCGGATCGAGGGCCAATTGCCTCCTGACGGCCAGCCCCTGAATGCCGGCTCGGTGCTCATTGATGCCGGGGCAGGCGATGACCACATCGTGGTAGAGGGGGTCCGGCAAGCGGAAATCGATGGCGGCAAGGGCAACGACGCCCTGCACAGCGCCGCCGCCCACAGCACGCTGTATGCTGGCGCTGGCGACGATGTCATCAGGGTCAACGCGGGCAATGCGACCATCGAGGCCTTCGCCGGACATAATCGCCTGTCAACAGGGCCACTGGACGATCGACTCTACGGCAACGCCACCAGCATTCTCGTCGAGGAGGGTTTCAACGCACCACTGCTCTACGAGGCATACGCTGCAGAGCTACCAGCGGAATACCTCGAAACCTTCGATATCCAGGGTGATCCCGCGTACACCGACAAAGTCAGGCGCCAGCTGGTGATGCTACGGGCCAGCCCGAGTGCCTCGGTGCTTCTGGAACAGTTGGTGGCGCACAAGGTGAAAGTCGTCATTACGCCGACATCAGCGATGGACAATGCTTATGCTCGATTTGATCCTGCCCAAGGGGACCCGACAATCCGAAACGGCGCACGAGGCGACCGCATCCTGAACTGCGAAGTCGGCTACAACCCGCTAGCCTCCAGGCTCGATGCACCCTCGCTGGTGATGCTCTACCATGAGCTCTGTCACGTCTGGAACTTCGCGACCGGAAGCGTAAACGACAACATCGAACGCTTGGCTGTCGGACTAGAGAACCCAGGTTCCTTGTTCGATTTCGACGACGACCCAAGGACCCCTGACACCGACACCAATCCTGCGCCGTTCAACGAAAATGCCTTGCGACACGAACTGGGCCTACCACCGAGACTGACCTACCCCTGAACACCTATCCCAGGCGCTGCCCGGAATCCGGCACGATCAGGATCCCTGCCCGCAAACCGTTCCTGACCTTTGGGTTGGGGAAAATGATACGTGCCCCCTCCTCTTCCACGATCCAACGTGTTTCGGCCAGGTCCTCGGCCAGCAGATAGCCCTTGCTCAGCTCGGAAAAGTTCTCGATATCCGCCGGCAGGTGCAGGTGGAAGCTGTCGCTGTGCTTGATGATTTCCCGGGCGACACTGAAGAGCTTCAGGCCATCGAGGCTCTGCTCGGTCTCAGGTTCGGTATGCTCGATCAACTGCACCAGGCGCGTCTCGAGCTTGTCGAGGTTGACCTGCTCGTTCTGCCCGAACGGACGGGCCTTGCCCAACTCCAGGGTGAAGGCTTCGGCGTCGAGCTGCTCATAGGTAAAGGCGCTGAAGGTGATCGACGACTTGCTCTGCAGCAGCACAGCTTCCATGCCGGCGGCCGCCAGGCGCGCCAGCTCGCGCCGTGAGTGCTTGCGCCCTTCCTTGAACGGGTACAGCGCGAACTGCTCGATCTTCGAACCACGAATGGCCGTGTGCAGGTCGTAATGCAGGCGAGTGCGCTCGGGCTTGCTGAAAAACACCCGGGCAAACTGCTCGAGTTCCGCGGCGCGCAGCGCCTCGAAACCACTGGAAAGCTCATGCCGACCGTTAAACAGGCGATTGATGTCCTGCTCGATGAAGCGCTCGCCCTTGCGTATCGCCGCTGGATTGCCGAACAGGAACAACACCCGGGCACGCGGCTTGATCTTGCCGTTGGCCACACCATGCAGTAGCCGCTCGAGCAACTCGATCGGCGCGGTCTCGTTGCCATGGATGCCGGCCGACAACAACAGGTCGAGCCCACAATCCTCGCTCTCGGCCGGACGCACTTCCAGCGCGCCCTCCCCCAACCAGCGCAAACGCACGCCCTTGGGGGTCACTTGGGTCTTCTCGGCCGGTTCGTGATCGGTCAGGGTCAGCTCAAGCAGTTTGCCGAGGGCGAGCATAGGGTATTTCCTTAGTGGTGGTGACCGCAGTCCGGACCGTGCACGTGATCGTCGTCTTCACCGACCTCGGCAGGCTCCATCTCCAGTTGCAGGCTGACCAGGTTGGTGGCCATCGGGCGCAGCAGCAGGTTGGCGTACTCGGTATCGCCTTCCTCGACATCGACACCGATCAGCAGTTGACCGCGGCCATCCTGCTGAATCCAGACCTCCTTGCCTTGCCAGACCACCGCAAAGCGGGTGCAGGAGGTTTCCAGCTGGGTGCCGTCTTCATCTTCCAGGATCAGGCGCAGGGCGTCGGACATTGCAATTCTCTCTATCAAGGTTGGCGTTGGAACGGATAGACCGAACCCAACTTCAGGATCTGGGTCAACTCATCCAGTGCCGTACGGCATTCGTCCAGCAACTGCGGGTCGGCAAGGTCAGCTTCGCCCAGGCGGTCGCGGTAGTGCTTGTCGACCCACTGCACCAGGGTGTCGTACAGCGGGGCGGTCATGATAACGCCTTGGTTGACCGCTGCCAGTTCCGTTTCCTTCAGGGCCACGCGCAAGCGCAGGCAGGCAGGGCCACCGCCGTTCTGCATGCTCTGCTTGAGGTCGAACACCTTGACCTCCTTCACCACGCTCTGCTGGCCGGTCAGCTGGTTCAGGTAACTCCACACCCGCTCGTTGTTGCGGCACTCTTCAGGCACCACCAGCAGCATGGAGCCGTCGTCGCGCGACAGCAACTGGCTGTTGAACAGGTACGAACGCACTGCGTCTTCCACCGTCACGGCCGAACGCGGCACGCGGATGGCCTGGAAGTTGCCGCCCTTTGCAGCCAGTTTAGCTTGCAGCTGGCCAAGCACCGTGTCGGTCTCGAGGAAGGCGTCCTCGTGGTAGAACAGCACCTCGCCGTTGCCTACCGAAATCACGTCGTTATGGAACACACCCTGGTCGATCACCGCCGGATTCTGTTGAGCGTAGACCACGCCCTGCTCGCCCAGGCCATGCAACCGGGCCACAGCCTGGGAGGCCTCGAGGGTCTGGCGCGCCGGATACTTCTGTGGCGCCGGGTAGCGCGCATCGAAGGCGCTGCGGCCATAGACGAAGAACTCCACGCCCGACTCGCCGTACGCACGGCAGAAACGCGTATGGTTGGCCGCACCCTCGTCGCCGAACTGGGCCACCGCCGGCAGCGCCTCATGATGGGCGAAATGCTGCTCGTCAGCGAACATCGCCGCCAGCACACGGCTGGTGGTCGGGTGTTCGATGCTGCGGTGGTACTTGCAGTTGAGGTTGGCTGCAGTGAAATGCACCCGGCCGTCTGCCGTGTCGGCGCTGGGGCTGACGGTGGCGGCGTTGGCCACCCACATGCTCGAGGCCGAGCAACTGGCGACCAGCAGTGGCATGGCCTCCTTGGCGGCGCGACGGATCACTTCGCCGTCGCTGCCGGTGAAGCCCAGGCGGCGCAGGGCAGCCACATCCGGTCGTTCCTGCGGGGCCAGCACGCCTTGCTTGAAGCCCATCTCCATCAGGGCTTTCATTTTCGCCAGGCCCTGGCGCGCCGCTTCTCGCGGATTGGAGCACTGCTGGCTATTGCTCTGCGAGGCCACGTTGCCGTACGAGAGGCCGCCGTAGTTGTGGGTTGGCCCCACCAGGCCATCAAAATTCACTTCATAGGATTTCATCGGCTAGCTCCGAGACCTGTTGTTATAGGGTGACGCCCGGCGTCAGGGTCGCCGGCAGGGCAAGGCTGGCGGTCTCCAGCGAAGCCACAGGATAGGCGCAGTAGTCCGCCGCGTAATAGGCACTGGCCCGATGGTTGCCGCTGGCCCCCACGCCACCGAACGGTGCGCTGCTGGCGGCGCCGGTGAGTTGCTTGTTCCAGTTGACGATACCGGCGCGGCTGCGCAGCCAGAAGTACTGGTAACGGGCGCGCGAGTCGGACAGCAGCCCGGCTGCCAGGCCGTACTGGGTGTTGTTGGCCTCATCGATCGCGGCGTCGAAGTCGCTGTAGCGAATCACCTGCAGCAGCGGGCCGAAGAACTCTTCGTCGGGCCGGTCGGCAACTGCCGTCACATCGAGGATGCCCGGCGTCAACAAGGCCGCACCGGCCTTTGGCTGGGTCATTTCCAGCAGCGCCTGCGCGCCCTTGGCCTGCAGTTCGGATTGCGCCGCCAGCAAGGCAGCGGCAGCCTGCAGCGAAATCACCGAACCCATGAACGGCGCTGGTTGCTGATCGAAGGCGCCGACACTGATGCTGCGACTGACCTCGACCAGGCGCGCAAGCAGCTTGTCACCCCAGGCGCCGTGCGGCACCAGCAGGCGGCGGGCACAGGTGCAACGCTGCCCGGCCGAAATGAACGCTGACTGGATGATGGTGTAGACCGCGGCGTCCAGGTCTTTGACCTCATCGACCACCAGCGGATTGTTGCCGCCCATTTCCAGCGCCAGGATCTTGTCCGGGCGACCGGCGAACTGCTGGTGCAGCAGGTTGCCGGTGCGGCTGGAACCGGTGAAGAACAGCCCATCGATACCCGGGTTGGCCGCCAGCGCCACGCCGGTTTCGCGCGCGCCCTGCACCAGGTTGAGCACACCGCTCGGCAATCCGGCGGCGATCCAGCACTTGACCGTCAGCTCGGCGACCTTGGGGGTCAGTTCGCTGGGCTTGAACACCACGCAGTTGCCCGCCAGCAATGCCGGCACGATATGACCGTTAGGCAGGTGGCCGGGGAAGTTGTATGGGCCGAACACTGCCACCACACCATGCGGCTTGTGGCGCAGCACGGCGGTCGCGTCCGCCAGCGGGCCGCTCTTCTCACCGGTGCGTTCGCGGTAGCTCTGCACCGAGATCGCCACTTTGTTGACCATGCTGGTGACTTCGGTGGCCGACTCCCACAAGGGCTTGCCGGTTTCCTCACCGATGCAGCGGGCCAGTTCCTCGGCGTTGGCCTTGAGCTGGTCGGCAAAGCCTTCTAGTACGGCGATGCGCGCCTCCAGACTCAGTTGCGCCCAGGCCGGGAAGGCCTTGCGCGCCGCCTGCACAGCAGCGTCGACCTGAGCAGGCGCCGCGCCCTGCCCTTGCCAGACCACGGCCTGGCTGACCGGGTCGAGCGATTGCAGGGCGTCACCCTGGCCGGCCTGCCAGTTTCCGGCGATGTAATGCGTGGTCATTATTGGGCCTCCCGAGGTGCAGTCAGCGGCACGGCGCGAACGTTATCGCCAACGCCCAGGCGCAGGCGCTTGGCAGTCTGCGGATCGACGACCAATGTCCCGGCCGCCAGGCGCGCGGGCGCTGCGGTGATGCGGCAGTCTTCGCGCTTGCGGTTGTGAATGATGTAAGGGGTGGCGTCGTCACCCGGCGTACCGACCGCCAGTACCAGGGTCTCACTCTCGCGCACGGCGCGGATCTTCGCGGTCTCGCATTCGATCGCCGGGCCGGCATCGAAGATGTCGACGTAGCCTTGATAGTTGAAGCCCTCGCGCTTGAGCATCGCCAGCGCAGGCTCGGTGTCGGTGTGCACACGCCCGATGACACTGCGCGCAGCCTCCGACAGGAAGCAGGTGTACAGCGGGAACTTGGGCATCAGCTCGGCAATGAACGACTTGTTGCCCACGCCGGTGAGGTAGTCGGCCTGGCTGAATTCCATCTTGAAGAAGTGACGGCCCAGGCTTTCCCAGAACGGCGAACGACCGGCAGCGTCGGACATGCCACGCATCTCGGCGATGATCTTCTTGCCGAACAGGTCAGGGAATTCAGCGATGAACAGCATGCGCGACTTCGACAGCAGGTGCCCATTGCGCCCGCTGCGGTAGTCACTGCGCAGGAACAGCGAGCACAGCTCGGAGTTGCCGGTCAGGTCGTTGGCCAGGAACAGGGTCGGGATCTCGCGGTAGATGTTCAGCTCCTGCGAAGCGCTGACCGTCAGACCGACCCGATAGTTGTACCAAGGCTCGCGCAAACCGACGGCGCCGGCGATGGCGCTGATGCCGACCACCAGGCCTTCGTCGTTCTCCAGCACGAACAGGTAGTCGGTGTCGCCGCGCTCGGCTTCGCCACTGAAGCTCTTCTCGGCCCAGCCGACACGGCGGGCCAGTCGCTCCTCGTTGGCAGGAAGCGTGGTCAGCCCGGTGGTACCGGTGCTGCGGGCCAATTCGATCAGCGCAGGTAAATCGCTGCTGCGTACAGGACGAACGATCATGCTATCTCCTTGTGCGGCGGCCTCTGCCTGCCGCGAATCGCGCTTGCCAGCTTCGCGCAGGCTCAGGCGGCAACCAGACGGACGCTGCCACCTTCACCGACGCCCAGGGCGTCGGCAGCTTCATTGCTCAGTGCCACCGGCTTGCCCGGCACCCAGTCCAGCTCCAGCAGCACGGCGCGGTAGTCCTGCAACTGGCCGTTGCACACCAGATAGGGGCGGCCGCCTTTGACTGGCGTATCGTCAAGCCTGACCGGCGCCACGCGGCTCTGGGCAATCGAGCGGATCGCCGAGGTGCGCGCATGCAGGGTCGGACCACCGTCGAAGATGTCGATGTAGTGCTCGGTCTCGAAGCCCTCGCGCATCAGGATGTCGAAGGTGATCTGCGCGCGCGGGTGCACCTGGCCCATGGCTTCCTGGGCTTCGTCGTGCAGCAGGGGCACATAGATCGGGTAGTGCGGCATCAGCTCGGCGAGGAAGGTCCGGCTCTTCAGCCCGCACAGGCGCTCGGCGTCGGCGTAGTTGAGGTCGAAGAAGTTGCGCCCGATGGCGTCCCAGAACGGCGACTCGCCCTGATCGTCGCTGTAGCCGACGATCTCGGTCACCACCGAGTCGGCAAAACGCTCGGGATGCGAGGCCATGAACAGCAGGCGACCGCGCGAATTGAGCTCGGCCCAGCCGCTGTTCACCAGTTCGGGCAATACGTAGAAGCTGGTCAGCAGGCTGTTGCCGGTCAGGTCGTGGCACAGCGACAGGACATGGATCTTGTTGTGGATCTTCAGCTCGCGCGAGGCGTGCACGAAGGTTTCGTTGCGAAAGCTGTAGAACGGCTCGGAATAGCCGGCCGAGGCGACGATGGCCGAACAGCCGGCGAGCTTGCCGGAGGTGCTGTCTTCAAGCACGAAGAAATAGCTCTCCTCTCCGTTGAAGCTCACCTCGGCGGCGAAGGAGGTTTCCGAGGCGGCGATCTTGTCGCCCAGGCGGCCCGCGTCATCGGGCAGCGAGGTGACACCAATGGGGCTGTCGGCAGCCATGCGCTGCACTTCATTCAGATCCGCCATTTGCGCGGGGCGCATCACCAGCATGGTGTCACTCCTTTGGAATACGGGCCGACCCGGTCGGCACGGAAGAACGGCGGGCACACCCTTGCTTGCACAAGCAGGCACCCGCACTGGAATTCAGGTATCGCCGGCGCAGTACGATCCGCCCCGGCGATGGGACCGCAGGGCGATCAGCCCTGGGTCAGCTTGGCCACAGCGCGCTCGAAGCGGTCCAGGCCCTCGTCGATGTCAGCGTCCTCGACCACCAGGCTCGGCGCGAAGCGCACGACGTCAGGACCGGCCTGCAGCACCATCACGCCTTCTTTCTCGGCGGCATTGAGGATGTCCTTGGCCTTGCCCTTCCAGGCCTCGCTCAGCACACAGCCGATCAGCAGGCCGACGCCACGCACCTGGGTGAACAGACCGGTGTCCTGGCCGATCTTTTCCAGGCGGGTCTTGAAACGCGCGTGCTTGGTCTTGATGCCTGCCAGCGTCTCAGGGGTGTTGATCACGTCCAGCACCGCACAGGCGACGGCGCAGCCCAGCGGGTTGCCGCCATAGGTGGTGCCGTGGGTGCCAACGGCCAGGTGTTTGGCCAGCTCGGTGGTGGTCAGCATGGCACCGATCGGGAAGCCGCCGCCCAGGCTCTTGGCGCTGGTCAGGATATCCGGGGTCACGCCGTAGTGCTGGTAGGCGTACAGCGAACCGGTACGGCCGACGCCGGTCTGCACTTCATCGAAGATCAGCAGGGCGTTGTGCTCGTCGCACAGTTTGCGCGCGCCTTCCAGGTAGGCCTTGTCGGCCGGAACCACGCCGCTCTCGCCCTGGATCGGCTCGATCACCACGGCGCAGGTCTTGTCGGAGATCTGTGCCTTCAGCGCTTCCAGGTCGTTGTACGGGACATGGCTGATGCCGGTGATCTTCGGCCCGAAACCGTCGGAGTACTTGGGCTGGCCGCCGACGCTGACGGTGAACAGGGTGCGACCGTGGAAGCTGTTCACGGTGGCGATGATTTCGTGCTTTTCCGGGCCGAAGCGGTCATGAGCGACGCGCCGGGCGAGCTTGAAGGCGGCCTCGTTGGCTTCCGCGCCGGAGTTGCAGAAGAAGGCACGGTCGGCAAAGGTGGCGTCGACCAGCTTGTGGGCCAGGCGCAGGGCCGGCTCGTTGGTGAAGACGTTGGACACATGCCACAGGGTGTTGGCCTGTTCGGTCAGTGCCTTGACCAGCGCCGGGTGGCAATGACCCAGGGCGTTCACCGCGATGCCGCCGGCGAAGTCGATGAGCTCGCGGCCCGACTGGTCCCAGACGCGGGAGCCCTCGCCTCGAACAGGAATGAAGGCCGCCGGGGAGTAGTTGGGAACCATGACCTGGTCGAAATCGGCACGTTGCACCGGGGCTTGCTCAACGGACATCTGAGTCTCCTGAAGAGGAACGCTGGCCTGAAAGTGGCGAGCGATGGGGGGATTGTAAGGACTGATCGGCGCCTGTCCTTGCTGCCAGGCGACAACTTGTTACAGCGCCAAACCCTGTTTTACCTGGGTTTTCGGCAATGCGACAAACAGTGTCGCAATCGC
Source organism: Pseudomonas wayambapalatensis (assembly GCF_049942315.1). Lineage (NCBI taxonomy): Bacteria > Pseudomonadati > Pseudomonadota > Gammaproteobacteria > Pseudomonadales > Pseudomonadaceae > Pseudomonas > Pseudomonas wayambapalatensis. Next base: position 41,024 of record NZ_JBNFMU010000134.1, on the reverse strand, counting down.
GCAGTGTAACGGGCGGGCGGGGTGGCGGGGAGAGGGGCGGGGAAATTGAGAGAACGGGTGTTCACAGGAGAGGGAGGCGCCCACGGCGGCCCTATCGCGGGATCAGCCCGCTCCCAAAGCTACCCCGCCGAACTCAGAATCAGCGGGGCAGCTATGGGAGCGGACTCGCCCCGACCTCACCCGCGCTCGGCCGGCGCCGAACTCAACTCGAACGGGCTGCTGCTGCGCCGCTGGTTGCGGTCTTCCCGCGGCGTGGCGCCGAAGAAGTTGCGGTAAGCGCTGGAGAAATGCGGCCCGGAGGAGAACCCGCACGACAAGCCGATCTGGATGATCGACTTGCTGGTCTGCATCAGCATCTGCCGCGCCTTGTTCAACCGCAGCTCCAGGTAGTACTGGCTGGGCACGCGATTGAGGTACTGCTTGAAGATCCGCTCCAACTGCCGGCGCGAGACACAGACATGCTGGGCGATCTCGTCGGTGGTCAGCGGCTCCTCGATGTTGGCCTCCATCAACAGCACGGCCTGGGTCAGCTTGGGGTGGCTGGAGCCCAGGCGATTCTGCAACGGAATACGTTGACGCTCACCACCTTCGCGAATGCGCTCGACCACCAGCTCCTCGGACACCGCCCCGGCCAGCTCCGCGCCATGGTCACGGGCCAGCACCGCCAGCAGCAGGTCGGTCACCGCCATGCCGCCACAGGCGGTCAGACGATCGCGATCCCAGTCGAACAGATGACTGGTGGCGATGACCTTGGGGAAACGCTCCGCAAAGTCATCCTGCCAGCGCCAGTGCACCGCAGCCCGGTAACCATCGAGCAGGCCCAGCAAGGCCAGCGGGTACACGCCCGCCGACAACCCACCGATCATGCAGCCACTGCGGGCCAGGTGCTTGAGCGCCGCCGACAGCGCCGAACCCACCGCCAGCGGCGGCTCGTCAGCAAGCAGCAGGAGCTTCTGGAGGCCCTCCAGGCGCCCGTTCCAGGGCTCGCCCGGCAAGCGCCAGGCGCCCTCCTCGGCTGGCTCGGCCTGCAGGTACGCCAGCTCGTAAACCACATCAGGATGCACCCGCTGGGCCACCTGCAGCACTTCCTCGGCCAGGGCCAGGGTCAGCGGCTTGGTGCCGGGCCAGATAAGAAATCCGATTCGCTGGGTGGTCATAGGCTAGGTCCGAAACCTGAAGTCGAGTGAGGCACGGGTCATGCCGCGCTCGCTGCGCAGCATGCCCTATTCTGGTGCAGGAATGCAGCCTTTACTTCAGGCTGCCGGAGAGAAACTGCTTGAGACGCTCGGATTGCGGATTGACCAACACCTCACGCGGATTGCCCCGCTCCTCGACCACCCCCTTGTGCAGGAACACCAGCTGGTTGGACACCTCGCGGGCAAAGCCCATCTCGTGGGTGACCACCACCATGGTGCGGCCTTCCTGGGCCAGCGACTGCATGACCTTGAGCACATCGCCCACCAGTTCAGGATCAAGCGCCGAGGTCGGCTCGTCGAACAGCATCACCTCGGGCTCCATGGCCAGGGCGCGAGCGATCGCCACGCGCTGCTGCTCACCACCGGACATGTGCCCGGGGAAAGCATCCTTGCGATGCGCCACACCCACCTTGGCCAGGTAGTGCTCGGCCTTTTCCAGCGCCTCCTTCTTGCTCATGCCCAGCACATGCACCGGCGCCTCGATGATGTTCTCGAGTGCGGTCATGTGCGCCCACAGGTTGAAATGCTGGAACACCATCGACAGGCGCGAGCGCATGCGCTGCAGTTGCCTGGGGTCGGCGGCCTTGAGCGCGCCGTCCTTGCCGGCGACCAGCTTGAGCTCCTCGTTGTTGAGAAGGATCTTGCCGGCATGCGGCTGTTCGAGCAGGTTGATGCAACGCAGGAAGGTGGATTTGCCCGAACCGCTCGAGCCGATGATGCTGATCACATCGCCTGCCTTGGCTTCGAGCGAGACGCCCTTGAGCACCTCGTGGCTGCCGTAGCGCTTGTGCAGGTCTTGGACTTGGAGTTTGTACATGCTGTCGATTCTCACAGAGCGGTCAGTGCTTGCGCGGCGCCAGGTAGCTGAGCCAGCGACGTTCGGCCATCTTGAACAGGCGCACGAGGATGAAGGTCAGGCACAGGTAGAACACGCCCGCCGTGATGTAGGCCTCGAAAGGCAGGTAGTACTGGGCGTTGACCGTGCGCGCAGCACCGGTGATGTCGATCAGGGTGACGATCGACGCCAGGCTGGTGGTCTGCAGCATCATGATCACTTCGTTGCTGTACTGCGGCAGCGCCCGGCGCAGGGCCGAAGGCAACAGGATGCGGCGGTACATCTTGAAGCGCGACATGCCCATGGCCTTGGCCGCCTCGATCTCGCCATGGGGCGTGGCCTTGAGGCTGCCGGCAATGATTTCGGCGGTGTAGGCGCTGGTGTTGATGGCGAACGCCAGGCAGGCGCAGAAGGTCGCACTCGACAGCCACGGCCAGAAGATGCTCTCGCGCACCGCCTCGAACTGGGCCAGGCCATAGTAGATCAGGAACAGTTGCACCAGCATCGGCGTGCCGCGGATCACGTAGGTGTAGAGCCATGCGGTCATGTTCACCAGCGGCTGCTTCGACACCCGCATCAACCCCAGCGGGATGGCCGCCAGCAGGCCGAAGAACAGCGACAGCGCCAGCAGCTTGAGGGTGGTCAGCAAACCGCCGATGTACAGCGGCATGGCCTCCCAGATGACGTTGTAGTCGAAGATCATAGTTCAGCCGCCTTTACGCCCACCGAGTAGCGCTTCTCGAGATACTTCAACGCCAGCAGCGAGACGCTGGTCAGCACCAGGTACAGCGCCGCCACCGCCAGGAAGAAGGTGAAGGGTTCGCGGGTGGCATCCGCCGCCTGCTTGGCCTTGAACATCATGTCCTGCAGGCCGACCACGGAAATCAGCGCAGTGGCCTTGGTCAGCACCAGCCAGTTGTTGGTAAAGCCCGGAATGGCCAGGCGGATCATTTGCGGCACCATGATGCGGAAGAAGACCTGCCGGCTGCTCATGCCATAGGCCGCACCAGCTTCGGCCTGCCCCTTGGGAATGCCGAGGAAGGCGCCGCGGAAGGTTTCCGACAGATACGCGCCAAAGATGAAGCCCAGTGTGCCGATGCCGGCGATCATCGGGTTCAGGTCGATGTAGTCATCGTAGCCGACCAGTGGTGCGACCCGGTTGATGATGTCCTGGCCGCCGTAGAAGATCAGCAGGATGAGCACCAGGTCCGGAATGCCACGGATCACCGTGGAGTACAGGTCGCCCAGCCAGGCCAGCCAGCGCACCGGCGACAGCCGCAAGGCCACGCCGATCAGGCCGAGAACGATGGCCAGGGCCATCGACGACAGGGCGAGCTGCAACGTCAGCCACGCCCCCTCGAGGATGACTGCCCCGTAGCCTTTCAACATGATTGGGATTCCTCAGGACTTGGGAATGAAAAATGGTGCAAACCTCAGAGATTCTGCTGTTTGCACCATTGCACAGGTGAAACTCGACGATTTAGTTCGACTCGGGGCCGTAGATGTCGAAGTTGAAGTACTTGGCCTCGATCTGCTTGTACTTGCCATTGGCGCGGATGGCGTCGATGGCAGCGTTGATGCGATCGGCGTTGGCCTTGTCGCCCTTGCGCACGGCAATGCCGACGCCGTCACCGAAGTACTTCACGTCGGTGAAGGACGGACCGACGAAGGCAAAGCCCTTGCCGGCGTCGGTTTTCAGGAAGCCGTCTTCGAGCAGGGTAGCATCGGCCACAGTGCCATCGAGGCGACCTGCGGCGACATCCAGGTAGATTTCGTTCTGGGTGCCGTAAGGCACGACAGTGGCGCCCTTGGGTGCCAGCACTTCCTTGGCGAAACGGTCGTGGATAGAGCCGCGCTGCACGCCGATCTTCTTGCCCTTGAGCTCGTCGAGGCTGTCGCTGACGGTGATACCTTCCTTCATTACCAGGCGCGCTGGGGTGAGGTAGTAGCGCTTGGTGAAGTCGACGGACTTCTTGCGATCATCGGTGATCGACATCGACGACAGGATGGCGTCGATCTTGCGCACTTTCAGCGCCGGGATCAGGCCATCGAACTCCTGCTCGACCCAGGTGCACTTGGCTTTCATCTCTTCGCACAGGGCGTTGCCGATGTCGTAGTCGAAACCAGCGATGCTGCCATCAGGCTGCTTGAAGGCGAAGGGTGGGTAGGCGGCTTCGATACCGATCTTCAACGGCTTCTCGTCGGCCTGCGAGACCAGGGAAAACACAGACAGCGCCAGGGCGCCAAGCAGTGCAAGCTTCTTCATCAGGTAACTCCATCGGTACGGGGCAATACCCGGCAGGGACACGATTGCCGGATATGCGAATGAGTACAACGCGAGCCGCGCAGGGTTCGACCAAGGTCGCAGACCACGAGCGAGTGAGTGGCATTTTAACGACAGCCCGGTAGTCGATATTTCTTCAAAGCGACAACTACGTACAGAAGCGCCTGAAGCTGCGGGCGGCGATATTGACAGCTCTTGCGAAACATGCAAGCGCAAAAGGAAAACAACCTTTAGACGAAGCAATAAGCGGGCCTATTATTGGCAAAGCCTTGTAATCCGGCAAGTGCAGGGTGCAAGGCTGCAAGAAATGGCTACAAGAACGCACTCCGAAGGCACAGAAATGTTTCCTCTGGCCCCGTTTCAGTGCAATCACGGTGACAGCAGCGGGTTACCGATGAATGTCGGGTAACAGAATGCAAAAACCCCGCCGGTATACGGCGGGGTTTGCTTGAGCAGAGGCTGTGGGTTTACCCCGCGAGAGTCATCACGCCGTCGCCAGGCTCATGGCCTTGTGCGTGTCGATCAGGTGCTGCACCACACCCGGGTCGGCCAGGGTGGAGATATCCCCCAGCGCATCGTACTCACCCGTGGCGATCTTGCGCAGGATACGCCGCATGATCTTGCCCGAGCGGGTCTTGGGCAAGCCCGGCGCCCACTGGATGACATCCGGCGAGGCGATCGGGCCGATTTCCTTGCGCACCCAGTTCTTCAGCTCGAGGCGCAATTGCTCGCTGGACTCCTCGCCTGCATTGAGGGTGACGTAGACATAGATGCCCTGCCCCTTGATGTCGTGCGGCACACCCACCACCGCGGCTTCGGCAACCTTCGAATGGGCGACCATCGCGCTCTCGATCTCGGCAGTCCCCATGCGGTGGCCGGAAACGTTGAGCACATCGTCTACCCGACCAGTGATCCAGTAGTAGCCATCTTCGTCGCGACGCGCACCGTCACCGGTGAAATACATGCCACGGAAGGTCTTGAAGTAGGTGTCGACGAAGCGGTCGTGATCGCCATACAGCGAACGCGACTGCCCCGGCCAGGAATCGAGGATCACCAGGTTGCCCTCGGCCGCGCCATCGATCAGGTTGCCCAGGTTGTCCACCAGTGCCGGCACCACACCGAAGAACGGACGGGTCGCCGAGCCCGGCTTGAGGCCGGTGGCGCCCGGCAGCGGGCTGATCAGGATGCCGCCGGTCTCGGTCTGCCACCAGGTGTCGACGATCGGGCAGCGCTCCTTGCCGACGGTCTTGTAGTACCAGTTCCAGGCTTCAGGGTTGATCGGCTCGCCCACCGAACCCAGCAGGCGCAGGCTCGAGCCATCGGCACCGGCGACCGCCGCCTGACCTTCGGCCATCATCGCGCGGATGGCAGTCGGCGCGGTGTAGAGGATGTTGACCTTGTGCTTGTCGACGATCTTCGACACGCGGGTGATGTCCGGGTAGTTCGGCACACCCTCGAACAGCAGTGTGGTCGCGCCATTGGCCAGCGGGCCATAGACGATATAGCTGTGACCGGTGACCCAGCCCACGTCGGCGGTGCACCAGTAGACCTCGCCCTGGCGGTAGTCGAATACGCGCTCGTGAGTGAGCGCGGCATAGACCAGATAGCCACCCGTGGTGTGCAGCACGCCCTTGGGCTTGCCGGTGGAACCGGAGGTATAGAGGATGAACAGTGCTTCCTCGGCCCCCATCTCCTTGGGCGCGCAATGGCTGGAGGCGACCTTCATCAGGTCTTCGTACCAGATGTCGCGGTGCTGGTGCCAGGCGATGTCACCACCGGTGCGCTTGCACACGATGATCTTCTGCACGCTGTTGGTTTCCGGATTGGTCAGCGCCAGGTCAACGTTGGCCTTGAGTGGCGTGCGGCGGCCACCACGCAGCCCCTCGTCGGCGGTGATGACGACCTTGGACTTGCAGTCGATGATGCGCCCGGCCAGGGCTTCGGGAGAGAAACCACCAAACACCACGGAGTGGATAGCACCAATACGGGCACAGGCCAGCATCGCCACCACGGCTTCCGGGATCATCGGCATGTAGATGGTGACCACATCACCACGGTGTACGTCCTGGCCACGCAGGGCGTTGGCGAACTTGCAGACCTGCTCGTGCAGCTCGCGGTAGGTGATGTTGCGGTGTTCGGAAGGGTCATCGCCTTCCCAGATGATCGCCAGCTGGTCGCCGCGCTCTGCGAGGTGGCGGTCCAGGCAGTTGTAGGAAACGTTCAGAGTGCCGTCGGCGAACCACTTGATATCGACATGGTGGTCGTCGAACGAGGTCTGCTTGACCTTGGTGAAGGGCTTGATCCAGTCCAGGCGCTGGGCCTGCTCACGCCAGAAGCCGTCCGGGTTGATCACCGACTGCTGGTACATGGCCTTGTAGGTGGTCTCGTCGGTCAGGGTGTTTGCCGCAACCTCGGGACGAACGGGATACAGTGGAGCCGCACTCATCTGTGTTACCTCGGTGTAATAGTTGTTTTTGTATGAGACGGTTTTAACTGTACCAGAGCGGCCATGACCATTCGACGTTGGTAGTAACGAACAGCATGCGCCACGGCGAAATTTCATCGAGGCGCTCTAGCATGCGGTGCATAAGGCCATCACTGAAGAATCCGGTACGTTCGTACCGATGATTGTTACCGATTCTGTCAAAAGCCCGAAAAACTTTATCAAAACCGGGTCTTTTTCAATTCAAGGTGCACTCCTAGAATTCACCTCGCCAGCAACGGCAAGGCGATTAACTTCTTGTAACAGCCCCCACGAAGGCACGTTAATCCCGCTCTAATTCGACAGTAAGACTCTGGATGTACTCGCGGCACCACAAGTGCCGCGTGCCCCCTCACGACCTTAGACAGGTAAATTGAAAATGAAAGCGTTACTGGTATTGGTACTTGGCAGTGTTTGCAGCGCGGCAATGGCCGATGATGTTGCAACGAACGCCGAGCAGATTCCGGTTGAACAGTACAGTTATTCGCAACACCTGGACATTGCCAAGGTGCTGTCCATGAGCGAAGTCCCGAATGTCTGTGAAGTGGTGCCGGCGCGCATGACCTACGAAGACTCCAAGGGCCAGAAGCACATTCTCGAATACCGCGTGATGGGCAACGGTTGCTCCAACGGCTAACGCCAAGGCCCGCTCCCTTCGGCCGATCTCGATACTTCTGTGGGAGCGGGCTTGCCCGCGAAAACAACACCGTCGATTAAATATTCTTTACCCGGACCTTCTTCAATCCACCGACTTGCCCAACGAATACTCCCGCAACTTGTTGGCAATCGTGGTATGGGAAACACCCAGTCTTTTCCCCAGTGCCCGACTAGTTGGAAACTCCGCCATCAAACTTTCCAACACCGCTTTTTCAAAGCGCCCGACGATTTGCGCAAGTTCCCCTTCCAGCGAAAACTCACCCAGGGGTTGTCGCGCACCATAATCCGGCAAACGTATATGTTCGCCCTTGACCACGCCGCCCTCGCATAACGACACGGCCTGGAACAATACGTTTTCCAGTTGCCGGACATTGCCCGGCCAGTGATATTGACTCAACTTGTCCATCGCCGCCGGCGCCAGACGTGGCAACGCACAGCCGATCTGCCGACTGGCCTGGTCGAGGAAGTGCTGCGCCAGCCCCTCCAGCCCATCCATGCACTCACGCAGTGGCGGAATGTGCAACGACAGCACGTTGAGCCGGTGATAGAGGTCTTGGCGGAATTCGCCCCGCGCGCACAGCTCCGACAAATCGACCTGGGTGGCGCAGATCACTCGCACATCGAGATAGACCTCCTCATCGCTGCCGACCCGACGAAAACAGCCGTCCTGCAGAAAGCGCAGCAACTTCACCTGCAAGCGCGGGCTCATCTCCCCCACCCCGTCCAGAAACAGCGTGCCGCCCGCGGTCAACTCCAGCAACCCCAGCTTGCCCTCGGCCCGCGCCCCCTCGAACGCACCAGGGCCATAGCCGAACAGCTCGGTCTCGGCCATCGACTCCGGCAACCCTGCGCAGTTGAGTGCCATCAGTGGCGCCTGGCCACGCGGGCTGGCCAGGTGACAGGCACGGGCCAGCAACTCCTTGCCGGTGCCGGTTTCCCCCTCGATCAGCAGCGGCGCATCCAGCGGCGCCATGCGCCGCGCCTCGCGCACTACCGAGGCCATCACCCGTGAACTCTGGAAGATGCTGTCGAAACCACGCAGCTCCTGCTTGCGCACGTTGTAGATGCGCTCGCCGATGCGATCGGCGCGGTGCAAGGTCAGCACCGCGCCGGCCAGGGCTTCGCTGTCGTCATGTTCGGACTGCAAGGGCGCGATATCGGCCAGGAACACGTCACCCTTGACCTTGATGCGCAATCCGTTGATCCGCGATTTGTTGGCCCGGACCAGCTCCGGCAGGTCGAAATCCTCGACATAGCGCGCCAGCGGCAGCCCCGGCACCTCATCGACGCGCACCCCGAGCAAATGGGCTGCAGCACGGTTGGCTGCGACGATGCTGCCTCCCATGTCGACCGACAACACCGGAAACTCCAGCGCCCCGAGCAACGCATTGAGCTCCATGTGCCGCCGCTCGCTGGGCATCAGGCCGACGCGCTTGACCCCGAACACCCCGGCGATGGCCTCGAATTTCGGACGCAAGGCCTGGAACTGCAGGTTGATCAGGTTTGGGCAGTGCAGGTAGATGGCGTTGCCATGGTCGCCGCCGACCTCGCCACGCAACACGTTGATGCCGTACTCCACCAACAGGTTGAGGATGTCGCGCAGGATGCCGATGCGGTTCTGGCAATGGACTTTGATACGCATGGAAGGCCCCGAGGCAGCCGACTTTTTCATCGGTGCGCAGAAAATTCGTAAAGATAAGCTGACAGAAATACCTTGGCTATCAGCGTGATTCCCTTGATTTTCCGGGATAACCCTAAAATTGTAAAATTATCGTTACAGAAACACTCTACCTCCTGCTTCTTCCCTGTCAGTTAGGCCAGTGCAAAACCGCCGCCGGAGGGCTATTCCTAGGGCACGCCCCACCCATAACAAGAAAGCCCTCACCAGGAGAGCTCCATGAAACAGACGCAATACGTGGCCCGCGAGCCCGATGCGCAGGGTTTTATCGACTACCCGCAGCAAGAGCACGCCGTGTGGAACACTCTGATCACCCGCCAACTGAAAGTGATCGAGGGCCGCGCGTGCCAGGAATACCTGGACGGTATCGACCAGCTCAAGCTGCCCCATGACCGCATCCCGCAACTGGGCGAAGTCAACAAGGTACTGGGCGCCACCACAGGCTGGCAGGTCGCCCGCGTGCCGGCGCTGATCCCCTTCCAGACCTTCTTCGAACTGCTGGCCAGCAAGCGTTTCCCGGTCGCCACCTTCATCCGCACCCCGGAGGAGCTGGACTACCTGCAGGAACCGGACATCTTCCACGAGATCTTCGGCCACTGCCCCCTGCTGACCAACCCCTGGTTCGCCGAATTCACCCACACTTATGGCAAGCTCGGCCTGGCAGCCACCAAGGAACAACGGGTGTACCTGGCGCGCCTGTACTGGATGACCATCGAGTTCGGCCTGATGGAAACCGCCCAGGGCCGCAAGATCTATGGCGGCGGCATCCTCTCGTCACCGAAAGAGACCGTCTACAGCCTGTCCAGCGAGCCCGAGCACCAGGTGTTCGACCCGATCGAAGCCATGCGTACGCCCTACCGGATCGATATCCTGCAGCCGGTGTACTTTGTCCTGCCGAACATGAAACGCCTGTTCGACCTGGCCCACGAAGACATCATGGGCATGGTCCAGCACGCCATGCAGCTGGGTCTGCACGCGCCGAAATTCCCACCCAAGGCGGCATGAGCCGCCTTACCGACAACAACTCGAAAGCGGAAAACCTCCATGAATGCCTTGAACCAAGCCCACTGCGAAGCCTGCCGCGCCGACGCCCCGAAGGTCAGCGACGAAGAGCTGGCCGAATTGATCCGCGAGATCCCGGACTGGAGCGTTGAAGTGCGCGACGGTCACATGGAACTGGAGCGCGTGTTCCTGTTCAAGAACTTCAAGCACGCCCTGGCGTTCACCAACGCCGTCGGCGAAATCGCCGAAGCCGAGGGCCATCACCCTGGCCTGCTCACCGAGTGGGGCAAGGTCACCGTGACCTGGTGGAGCCACTCGATCAAGGGGCTGCACCGCAACGATTTCATCATGTGCGCACGCACCGACAAGGTGGCAGAGACGGCTGAAGGGCGCAAGTAACGCCCGGCAGATCGCGCCGAACCGTCCGCAGCGGTTCGGCGCGAATGCACTCCCGGCAGAACCCAAGCGAACATCGTCCGCTATTCGCCCGCAAATCGACCGGCGAACAGGAAAATTTATAAACTGTCATCCAGACTGCTGTATCCTGCCCCGGCTTTGCAAAAGCTTCCACTGCGCTACGCGCCGCCTTTTCACTCACACTTGCGAGGAACGACGAGATGCATGAAATCCCGAATCTTCCCTTCCCAAGCCTGAACCCCGAAGAGCAAACCGTTACCGCCCACGCCGCCGAGCCGGCACCTGCTTCGCAGGAAGGTGACGATCAATCCAGCGCCGATCAGGAATAACCGCGCATCCCCACCGACCGTGTGAAAACGGCTGACCTGCGGCTACCCCCCGTCATCGCGTTTTCACACAGTCCAGAACCTCGAAGGCCCCCATGCCCGACTCACCGCGCCCTCTTGCGGTCACCCTGCAAGTCGTCTCCATCGTTCTCTTCACCTTCATCGGCTACCTGAACATCGGCATCCCCCTTGCCGTACTGCCCAGCTATGTGCACAACGACCTGGGTTTCAGCGCCGTGCTCGCAGGCCTGGTCATCAGCGTGCAGTACCTGGCAACCCTGCTCAGCCGCCCGACCGCCAGCCGTATCATCGACAACCTCGGTAGCAAGAAGGCGGTAATGTGGGGCCTGTTCGGCTGCGGCCTGAGCGGGGTGTTCATGCTGGCCTGCAGCTTCCTCACCCACCTGCCCTGGCTGAGCCTCACCTGCCTGCTCATCGGGCGCCTGGTACTGGGCAGCGCGGAAAGCCTCGTGGGCTCGGGTTCGATCGGCTGGGGCATCGGCCGCGTCGGCGCCGAACACACCGCCAAGGTCATCTCCTGGAATGGCATCGCCAGCTATGGTGCGCTGGCCGTCGGCGCACCGCTGGGGGTGCTGATGGTCAAAGGCCTGGGGCTGTGGAGCATGGGTGTGAGCATCATTCTGCTGGGCGTTCTTGGCCTGGCACTGGCCTGGCCCAAGCAGGCCGCGCCGGTGGTGGCGGGCAAGCGCCTGCCCTTCCTGCAGGTGCTGGGCAAGGTGTTCCCGCATGGTTCGGGGCTGGCGCTGGGCTCGATCGGCTTCGGCACCATCGCGACCTTCATCACCCTCTACTACGCCAGCCGCAACTGGCCAGATGCGGCGCTGACCCTGAGCCTGTTCGGCGCCAGCTTCATCTGCGCACGCCTGCTGTTCGGCAACCTGATCAACCGCATCGGCGGTTTTCGCGTGGCCATCGCCTGCCTGTCGGTGGAAACCCTGGGGCTGTTGATGCTGTGGCTGGCACCCAACGCCCAGCTGGCCTTGGTGGGCGCGGCCTTGAGCGGCTTCGGCTTCTCGCTGGTGTTCCCGGCACTGGGGGTGGAAGCGGTGAACCAGGTGTCGGCAGCCAACCGTGGCGCGGCGGTCGGCGCCTATTCGCTGTTCATCGACCTGTCGCTGGGGATCACCGGGCCACTGGTGGGCGCGGTGGCCTCAGGGTTCGGCTTCAGGTCGATCTTCCTGTTTGCCGCCGGGGCGGCGATGTGCGGGCTGGTATTGAGCCTGTACCTGTACCGCCAGGCACGGCTCGGACGGGAGCAGCACGGCTGAAGGTTGCGCTGGCCTCTTCACGGACTTGCCCGCGAAGAGGCCGCGAGATCAGCGCACCACGTACTGCAACACCACCTCCAGCGGATGGCGCAGCTGCTTCTCGGTCATGCGCTTGACCTGGCTGCGGCACGAATAACCGGTTGCCAACGCCTCACCCTCCTTGTCCAGCTTGGTCGCCCACGACTGCTCGAAGATGGTCTTCGAAGCCTGCTGGTTGCGTGCCTCGTGCCCGTAGGTCCCGGACATCCCGCAACATCCGGTGGCCTCGGTGGAAAGCTTCAGCCCCATCCGCGCGAAGACCTGCTCCCACTGCCGGGTGCTGGCCGGGACGTTGGTCTTCTCGGTGCAGTGCGCCATCAGGCGGAAGCTGCCGCCCTGCCCTGCGGCCTGTTCGGGCAGCGCCTCCATCAGCCATTCCTGCGGCAACAACACCGTCGGACAGCCTTCCAGGCCTTCGACCTTCTGGTATTCCTGGCGATAGACCAGGGTCATCGCCGGGTCCAGCCCCACCAGCTGCACACCGCAATCCGCCAGGACCTTGAGCTGCCGGCCATTGCGAATCGCCGCCTTGGCGAAGGCGCCGAGGAAGCCCTGCACGTGCAGCGGCTTGCCGTTGGCGCTGTAGGGCGCCAGGAACACCTTGTAGCCCAGCCGGTGGGCCAGCTCGATGAACGAAGCCAGCAGCGGCGTCTCGAAGTACCGCGTGAAAGCGTCCTGCACCAGCACGATGCTGCGCTCGCGCTGGGCCGGGGTCAGCTCGCGCAGGGCGGGCACACTGGCCACACCCACACGGCAGCGGGTCAGGGTGGACTGGAAATTGAAGCGGCTGATCAGTGGGCTGTCGACCATCCCGACCTTGTCAGCCAGCAGACGGCTGACCCACTTCGACCCCATCACCGCGTTATACACGCCCGGCACATGGGCCAGGTACGGAATGGTGAACTCCAGCGAGCCGATCAGATAATCACGCAGCGGGCGCTGGTAGCGACCGTGGTAGAGCTCGAGGAAGCGTGAACGGAAGTCCGGTACGTTGACCTTGATCGGGCACTGCCCCGCGCACGACTTGCACGCCAGGCAGCCGGCCATGGCGTCGTACACCTCGTGGGAGAAGTCCTCCTGGCCCTGACGCTGGGCCCGCAGGTTGCCCAGGCGCTTGGGCAGGCCCTTGATCCACGACGCCTTGCGCTGCGCCGAGGCCAGCACATCGATGTTGGCCTCGCCCTGCAGGCGCAGCCATTCACGGATCAGCGAAGCGCGCCCCTTGGGTGAATGGCGGCGCTCGCGGGTGGCCTTCCACGACGGGCACATGGCGTCGTTGGGGTCATAGTTGTAGCAAGCGCCGTTGCCGTTGCAGTGCACGGCGCTGCCGAAGCTCTGCCACACGCGCTCGTCGATGTTACGGTCCAGGTCGCCACGCAGGGTGACACCATCGACCGGCGTCAGGCCCTCGGCGCTGTCTGGCGGCGTGCAGATCTTGCCCGGATTGAGCTGGTTGTACGGGTCGAATGCACCCTTGAGCCGCTGCAGGGCCGGATACAGCTCACCGAAGTACTCCGGCACGTATTCCGAACGCAACCCTTTGCCATGCTCGCCCCAGAGCAAACCACCATAGCGCTTGGTCAGCGCCGCCACCGCATCGGAGATCGGCTTGACCAACGCCGCCTGGGCGGGGTCTTTCATGTCCAGCGCCGGGCGCACGTGCAGCACGCCGGCATCGACGTGACCGAACATGCCGTAGGCCAGGCCATGGCCATCGAGCAGCGCTCGGAATTCGGCGATGTAGTCGGCCAACTGCTCCGGCGGTACCGCGGTATCTTCCACGAACGGCTGCGGCCGCACCTCGCCTTCGACGTTGCCGAGCAAACCGACCGAACGCTTGCGCATGGTGTAGACGCGCGTCACGGCCTCGGCGCCCTCGGCGAGGGTGTGGCCCAACCGCTCGACGCTGGTATCGCTGCGCAGGTGTTCGACGAACGCCTCGACACGGGCATTGACCTCAGCCGGCTCGTCGCCACAGAACTCGACCAGGTTGATACCCAGGGTCGGGCGCTCGGCGTCGGCGGGGAAGTACTCGGCGACGCTGTGCCAGACGATATCCTTCATCGCCAGCATCAGTACCTTGGAGTCGACGGTCTCGATCGACAGTGGCTTGTGCGCCATCAACGCATTGGCGTCGCGCAGGGCGTCCATGAAGCTGGTGTAACGCACGTTGACCAACACCGCGTATTTCGGGATCGGCAGCACATTGAGCTTGGCCTCGACCACGTAGCCCAATGAGCCTTCGGCGCCGCACAGCACGCTGTTGAGGTTGAAGCGGCCCTCTTCGTCGCGCAGGTGCGCAAGGTCGTAACCGGTCAGGCAACGGTTTAGCTTGGGGAAGGTGTTCTCGATCAGCTCGCCTTGGGTCTGCTGGATCTCGCGGGCCATGCGATAGACCTCGCCGACCCGGCCAGGTGCGGCGCAGGCCTGCTCCAGCGCAGCCTCGTCGATCGGCAGGCTGTGCAGGCGTTCACCACCGAGCAGCACGCTGTGCAGCTCGAGCACATGGTCACGGGTCTTGCCGTAGGTGCAACTGCCCTGGCCGCTGGCATCGGTATTGATCATGCCGCCGACCGTGGCGCGGTTGGAGGTCGACAGCTCAGGGGCGAAGAACAGCCCGTGCGGCTTGAGCGCAGCGTTGAGCTGATCCTTCACCACACCGGCCTGCACCCGCACCCAACGCTCCTGGGTGTTGATTTCGAGGATGGTGTTCATGTGCCGCGACAGGTCGACGACGATGCCGTCGGTCAATGACTGGCCGTTGGTCCCTGTACCACCGCCGCGCGGGGTCAGTTTGACCTGGCGAAAACGCGGCTCGGCCATCAACGTGGCGACGCGTGCCACGTCGTCAGCGTCGAGCGGGAAGACGGCCGCCTGGGGCAGGCGCTGATAGATCGAGTTGTCGGTGGCCAGCACCGTACGGGTGCCGTAGTCGGCGCTGATCTGGCCACGGAAGCCGCTGGCGCTCAGGGCTTCGAGGAATTCGGGGTAGCCGGCGGCAGGCGCACGGACAGGCAACTGGGCGATCATCGAAGGATGGCCTCTTGTATGGGCAGGTTCACGGTCTGGCATCACCCGGCGGGCGACGCTCTGTTGCTCAGCCGGCATGAATAACTCAGAGCCGGATGACGAGTAGGCCAATGTTCCTGTACTTTCCAGCCGAGGGCAAACGGATAATCCTGCCGCTATCGATGAGTTTCATGAATGAATTACCGCCACCTGACCCCATCGATGTCCTTGCTGCTGGCGTTCGAGGCCGCTGCCCGGCATGAAAGCTACACCCGCGCGGCCGTCGAGCTGTCACTGACCCAGAGCGCCGTCAGCCGCCAGGTCCAGGCGCTGGAGCAGCAACTGGGCCTGACCTTGTTCCGCCGCGAGGGGCGCCAGGTGCAATTGACCGATGTCGGGCGCCTGTACCAGCGCGAGTTGAGCGAAGCCCTCGGGCGCATTCGCAGCGCCACGCTGCAGGCCCTCGCCTATCAGTCCGGGGTCGGCACCCTGCGACTGGCGACACTGCCCACCTTCGGTTCGAAATGGCTGCTGCCGCGCCTGAACGCGTTCTACAGCGCGCATCCCGGGATGCTGGTGCACATCCATTCACGCATCGAGGCGATCAACTTCGACACCAGCGAGATCGATGCCGCCATCGGCGTGGCCAGCCACGACCTGCCCGGCCTGATCTGCCATCGATTGCATGCCGAGGAACTGGTGGTGATCCTGCCGCCGCAGGCTGCGGGCGCAGCGGACACATGGACGCCGGCACGGATCAGCGAAGAGTTGCTGCTCAATGTCGCCAACAACCCGCATGCCTGGGGCGAATGGTTTTCTCATCACGGCCTGGCGCACCGCGCCATGCGGCTGGGGCCGAGCTTCGAGCTGACATCGCACCTGATCCAGGCAGTACGCGCCGGGATCGGCATCGGCCTGGTGCCGAGGATTCTGGTGGCCGAGGAGTTGGCCAAGGGCGAGCTGTTCAGCCCGGGCGAGGCGTTCGCCAGCCAGCGCAGCTATTACCTGATCTACCCGCCGCGCAACGAGGCGCTGCCCTCGCTGAGGGCGTTTCGCGGGTGGTTGTTGGAGCAGATTTAGCGGTTGCCTGGTTGGGCGCTTTCGCGGGCAAGCCCGCTCCCACAGGGCCCGAGCAGACAACAAAAAACCCGGCACCAGCCCCTGGCACCGGGTTTCCCGAATCAAGCTACCGGCTTACTTGGCCACGCTACCCGCCGCAGTACCGGCCTGCGCCATGCGCTTGCTCTTGATCACATAGAACACATACATCACCACCAGCCACACCGGAATCGCGTAGACCGAAATCTGGATCCCCGGGATCTGCAGCATGATGCCCAGGATCAGCACTACGAAGGCCAGGCACAGGTAGTTGCCATACGGGTACCACAGCGCCTTGAACAGCGGCTTCTGGCCGGTACGGTCAAGGTGCTGGCGGAACTTGAGGTGCGAGTAGCTGATCATCGCCCAGTTGATCACCAGCGCCGCGACCACCAGCGACATCAGCAACTCCAGGGCATGCTGCGGCATGAAGTAGTTGAGCAGCACGGCAATCAGGGTGAACGCTGCCGACGCCAGGATCGCCCGCACCGGCACGCCACGACGGTCGATCTTCGCCAGGCCCGCCGGGGCATCGCCCTGGTCGGCCATGCCGTAGAGCATGCGCGCATTGCAGTAGGTGCCGCTGTTGTACACCGACAGTGCCGCGGTCAGTACCACGAAGTTCAGCAGATGCGCCGCGACATCACTGCCCAGCAGCGAGAACACCTGGACGAACGGGCTGCTGCCATAGCTACCACCCGACGCATCGATGCTGGCCACCAGGCTGTCCCACGGGGTCAGCGACAGCAGCACAACCAAGGCGCCGATGTAGAAGATCAGGATGCGGTAGATGACCTGGTTGATCGCCTTCGGGATCACGGTCTTGGGCTTGTCGGCCTCGGCGGCGGTGAAGCCGAGCATTTCCAGGCCACCGAAGGAGAACATGATGATCGCCAGCGCCATCACCAATCCGCTCACGCCATTGGGGAAGAAACCACCATGGCTCCACAGGTTGGCCACCGAGGCGTCCGGGCCGCCACTGCCGCTGGTGAGCAGGTACGCGCCCAGGGCGATCATGCCGACGATGGCGGCCACCTTGATGATCGCGAACCAGAACTCGGCCTCGCCGAACACCTTGACGTTCATCAGGTTGATCGCGTTGATCAGCAGGAAGAAGCCCGCCGCCGTCACCCAGGTCGGGATTTCCGGCCACCAGTAGTGGACGTACTTGCCGACGGCGGACAACTCCGACATGCCCACCAGGATGTAAAGCACCCAGCAGTTCCAGCCCGACAGGAACCCGGCAAAGCCGCCCCAATACTTGTGGGCAAAGTGGCTGAAGGAGCCGGCCACGGGCTCTTCGACGATCATCTCGCCGAGCTGGCGCATGATCATGAAGGCGATGAAGCCGCAGATGGCGTAGCCAAGGATCATCGAGGGCCCGGCGGATTTCATCACCCCGGCCGAGCCGAGGAACAGGCCGGTACCGATGGCGCCCCCCAGGGCGATCAGCTGGATATGGCGGTTCTTCAAGCCACGCTTGAGTTCGCCTGACGGCTGCGAATTGTGTCCACTCATGAACGAAGTCACCTGCTTGTTTTTATCTGTGACGGAATCGGACCCGCCGCGCTCGTGGCACAGCGGAATGAGGCAAGGTGGTTACCTTGGGTTCCCGGACCCTGGCGCCGCGCCTGGCACGGAGCCTGGGGCGGATCAGCCGGGAGTCGGCGAGAATGCGTGGTACGCGAGGGGGTCACAGGTAAAACGCGGCGCATTGTATACCCCTGCGAGCGCGCAGGCGTCAACGCGTTGCGTCGTTTCCTCGAGAAAAAACGCAGCGGTCCTGGGGCAAGGGCCATCAATGGCGTAGTGATCGGCGTACATGGCGCCTCCATTTGTTGTTGTGTAGGCCCGACTGCAGGAGTGGGCTGATGCACTTGGCAATGTCCGTCATATCAGCGCGGGACGGGGCTTTGGGCAATAGCGCGAATGGCCGATGGAAGGCTCTGCGGCGCGGCATGCGGCAAGATCTGTTTACACCAGCCTGGAAGGCAGGAAACCGAACGGTAATCCCGGCAGATTCCGTATAAATTTCGTTACAAGATGGTTCAAATACTTTCCAGCATGACGAAAAACGCTTCCTGTTCAGCAGCTTGAAGGCTCGCACTTTTCGACCAGGCACAAAAAAGCCAGCCCGAAGGCTGGCCCTTTCACCGCCGCATGCGATCAACCACGCGGTTTACCGCGACCACGGCCGGCTGGTTTGTCGCCTTCCGCACGCGCAGGACGCTTGCGCATCTCGCTAGGACGTTCGGCAACGGCGCTGCCGCGGCTACCCTTGCGCGGCGCTTCCTCACGTGCCGGACGCGCCGGGCGCTCGCTGGCCGCGCGTGGCTGACGCTCGCCGGCGCCCTTGGCGGGGCGCAGGTCACGCACGCGCTCGCCACGACCCATGGGGCGCGTGGACTTGCGCTGCAGACGCTCGAGCTTGTCCTTGGCCTTGAGGTTGAGGGTCGGCAGCGCCACCGGCTGCAGCCCGACTTCGGCAGCGAGGATGTCGATCTCGCCCTGGCTCATTTCACGCCAGCGGCCCATCGGCAGGTCGGAGTTGAGGAACACCGGGCCGAAACGCACGCGCTTCAGGCGGCTGACCACCATGCCCTGGGACTCCCACAGGCGACGCACCTCACGGTTGCGGCCTTCCATCACCACGCAATGGTACCAATGGTTGAAGCCTTCACCGCCCGGCGCCTTCTGGATATCGGTGAACTTGGCCGGGCCGTCCTCGAGCATCACGCCCGCCTTGAGGCGCTCGATCATCTCGTCGTCGACCTCGCCACGGACACGCACCGCGTACTCGCGGTCCATCTCGTAGGAGGGGTGCATCAGGCGGTTGGCCAGTTCACCGTCGGTGGTGAACAGCAGCAAGCCCGTGGTGTTGATATCGAGACGACCGATATTGATCCAGCGGCCTTCTTTCGGGCGCGGCAGGCGGTCGAACACGGTCGGACGGCCTTCCGGGTCGTCACGGGTGCAGATCTCGCCGTCTGGCTTGTTGTACATGATGACGCGGCGGGTCGCCTCGGCGGCTTCCTCGCGCTTGATCAGCTTGCCGTCGACAGCGATGGCATCGTGCAGGTCGACGCGCTGGCCAAGGGTGGCCTCGACGCCGTTGACCTTGATGCGACCCTGGCTGATCCAGGCCTCGACGTCACGGCGCGAACCCACGCCGATGCGTGCCAGCACTTTCTGCAGCTTTTCGCCGGACGGCGGGGTGATCTGGGTTTCTTGCAGGTCTTTGTCACTCATCTGGGCACCTCCCGGTGTACGGTGTAGTGAAAGCGGTTTGGCGGCGAATGCGCCAAGGGGGCGCGCATTGTACGCGGTTCATGGGGCGGGTGCATCGGGGTGATGAAATTTTTCTGCTCGGCGGTTAGCCCGCAAAACGCCAGCGCAGATCAAGGCTTGTCCTCGTCCTCGACCACATCCTCTTCCTCGCGTAAATCATCAAAGTCGATCTTGAGCCCCTCTTCCATGGCATCCAGCTCCACCAGCAGGCTGCGGAAGCTGGTTTCCTCCTTCGGCTCACCCTCGCCCTCCAGCTCATCCTCGCCCAGGCTGGCATCGGCCAACGCCTGCAGGTGCGCGGGCACAGGCGCATCGTCCAGGTCGTCGAGCACAGGCTCTGGCTCCATCTCGCGCAGTTCGGCCAGGGGCGGCAACTCATCGAGGCTCTTGAGATTGAAATGATCGAGAAACGCCTTGGTGGTGGCGAACATCGCCGGACGGCCCGGCACCTCGCGGTAGCCGACGATGCGGATCCACTCGCGCTCCATCAGGGTCTTGATGATGTTGCTGTTGACGGCCACCCCGCGCACGTCCTCGATCTCGCCCCGAGTGATCGGCTGGCGGTAGGCGATCAAGGCCATGGTTTCGAGCAGCGCACGGGAATAGCGCTGCGGGCGCTCCTCCCACAGGCGACCGACCCAGGGCGCGAAGTCCTCGCGAATCTGCAAGCGGTAGCCGCTGGCCACTTCCTTGAGCTCGAAGGCGCGGCCATTGCACGACTTGCCGAGCACCTCCAGGGCCTTCTTGAACACGGCCGGCGCCGGACGTTCTGCCTCCTCGAACAACTCGAAGAGGCGCTCCAGGGACTGCGGCTTGCCAGAGGCCAGCAGAAAGGCCTCGATCAGCGACGCCAGGTCGCGGGGTTCGTTCAGGTTCATCGGCGCTCTTAACTGTCACTCGGCCCGGGCACGGACATGGATCGGGGTGAAAGGCTCATTCTGCACCAGTTCGATCAGCGATTCCTTCACCAGCTCGAGAATCGCCATGAAGGTGACCACCACGCCGAGCTTGCCCTCCTCGACGCTGAACAGCTCGATGAAGGGTACGAAGCCGCCGCCCTTCAGACGCTCGAGCACCTCGCTCATGCGCTCGCGGGTCGACAAGGTCTCGCGGGTGATCTGGTGGCTTTCGAACAGATCGTTGCGACGCATGACCTCAGCCATGGACAGCAGGATCTCCTCCAGCGCGACTTCCGGCAGCAGCTTGCGGACCCTGGCCTGCGGCGCCTCCAACTGCGGCACCAGCACCTCGCGGCCGATCCTCGGCAGCTCGTCGATGCCCTCGGCGGCAGCCTTGAAGCGCTCGTACTCCTGCAGACGGCGGATCAGTTCGGCGCGCGGATCGCCCTCTTCTTCCTCGACTTCACTGGAGCGCGGCAGCAGCATGCGCGACTTGATCTCGGCGAGCATCGCGGCCATCACCAGGTACTCGGCAGCCAGCTCCAGGCGCACCGACTTCATCAGCTCGACGTAGCCCATGTACTGCCGGGTGATTTCCGCCACCGGGATGTCGAGGATGTCGATGTTCTGCTTGCGGATCAGGTACAGCAGCAGGTCCAGCGGGCCCTCGAAGGCTTCGAGGAAGACCTCCAGAGCATCCGGCGGGATGTACAGGTCGACCGGCATTTCGGTCAGCGCTTCGCCATAGACCAGCGCCAGTTGCAGTTGCTGCGGCGCCTCGGCCTCGACCAGCGGCGCCTCGGGGGCCTGCACCTGGCTCACGCGTTGACCAGGAAGGGCGTGGGGTTGCCGCAGCCTTCGCGGATCAGCTTTGGCTCGTCACCGGACAGGTCGATGATGGTAGACGCCTTCAGATCGCCGAAGCCGCCATCGATGACCAGATCGACGTGGTGCTCCAAGCGTTCGCGGATTTCGTAGGGATCGGTCATCGGCGCATCGTCGCCGGGCAGGATCAGGCTGACGCTCATCAACGGCTCGCCCAGTTCCGCGAGCAGCGCCAGGGTGATGCCATGGTCCGGCACGCGCAGGCCGATGGTACGGCGTTTTTCATGCAGCAACA
Organism: Pseudomonas wayambapalatensis; assembly: GCF_049942315.1. Classification (NCBI taxonomy): domain Bacteria; kingdom Pseudomonadati; phylum Pseudomonadota; class Gammaproteobacteria; order Pseudomonadales; family Pseudomonadaceae; genus Pseudomonas; species Pseudomonas wayambapalatensis. The sequence goes on along the minus strand of NZ_JBNFMU010000134.1, from coordinate 19,405 downwards.
GGCGCGGCACCTCGCGGGTCCCGTTGAGAATGAAGGTGTAAGGGCCGGGGATATGGGCCTTGAGCAGGCGGAAGGTGCCGGTATCGACCTTGGCATACAACCCCAGCTGCGACATGTCGCAGCACATCAAGGTGAAATTGTGCGTTTTATTCAGGCCGCGCAGGCGCCGGACCCGCTCGATCGCCGCCTTATCGCCGATCTGGCAACCCAGGGCGTATGCCGAATCGGTCGGATAGACCACCACCCCGCCCTTGCGGATGATCTCCACGGCCTGCTTGATCAGGCGCGCTTGCGGGTTCTCCGCATGAATCTGGAAGAATTGACTCACGTAATCGTCCTGTTCATACCGCCATAGGCTGTTCATGGCTGAATCGGCGCCACAGAGGTGGCAGGTCCTCGGGCAATGGCCGGTAGGCACCGATCTCGCCCCAGGTGCCGGGGCCGTGGAAGTCACTGCCAGCGCTTGCCAGCAGGCCGAACTCACGGGTAAGGATGGACATCGTGCCCACTTGCTCGGGCGGCATCATGCCATTGACCACTTCAAGCGCCTGCCCTCCCGCTTGAATATAGTCGGCGATCAGGCGTCTGCGCTTGCTGCGAGTCAGTTCGTAGTGCATGGGATGGGCCAGGCTCACCCAAGCGTTGGACTGGCGAAGGGTCCCGACAGTTTCCTCGAGCGTCGGCCAATGCAGCTTGACGTCGCCCAGCTTGCCGGCACCCAGCCATTTGCGGAACGCCTCACCGCGGTCCTTGACGTGCCCGGCGCGCACCAGGAACTCGGCGAAGTGCGGGCGCGCCGGGGCGTTGCCACTGTCACCCAGCTCCTGCTGTACGGCACGCGCGCCCTCGAGCGCATCCGGCATGCCCTTGCCCGCCAGACGCCTGGCGATATCCTCGGCGCGCAGCCAGCGACCACGGTGCAATTGCTCGATGGCCTCCAGCAGGGGCGGCGCATCGAGGGGGAAGTTGTAACCCAGCACATGGATGGTCGCCCCACCCCAGGTGCATGACAGCTCCACCCCGCTGACCCATTGCATGCCCAGGTCAAGACACGCCTGGCGCGCCTCGGGGAGCCCTTCGAGGGTGTCGTGATCGGTCAGCGCCAGCGTGCGCACCCCGTGCTCGTGGGCGCGGGCGACCAGTGCCGTGGGCGACAGGGCGCCGTCGGAGGCCGTGCTGTGACAGTGCAGATCAACATTCATGGAGGAGCGCTTTCGCCGGAATCGATGTTTGTTATTATGCCGTCACATCCCGCTTCTGGCTGCCACTGTGAAACAATTCATCGATTTCATCCCGCTGCTGCTGTTCTTCATCGTCTACAAGCTGGACCCGCGCCCGGTCGAATTCGCCGGTCAAAGCTTCGAGTTCGGCGGTATCTACAGCGCCACGGCGATGCTCATCCTCAGCTCCGTGGTGGTCTACGGCGCGCTGTTCCTGCGCCATCGCAAGCTCGAAAAAGGCCAGTTGCTGACACTGGTGGCGTGCCTTGTCTTCGGTGGCCTCACCCTGGCCTTCCACAGCGAAACCTTCCTCAAATGGAAGGCGCCGGTGGTCAACTGGTTGTTCGCCCTGGCCTTCGCCGGCAGCCACTTCATCGGCGACCGGGTTCTGATCAAGCGCATCATGGGGCACGCACTGACACTCCCCGAAACGATCTGGAACCGCCTGAACGTCGCCTGGATCCTGTTCTTCCTGGTCTGCGGCGCAGCCAACCTGTTCGTCGCCTTCACGTTCCAGGAGTTCTGGGTCGACTTCAAGGTCTTCGGCAGCCTGGGCATGACCGTGATCTTCCTGGTGGCCCAGGGCGTGTACCTGTCGCGCCATCTGCACGACGCCGACCCTTCCACCTCCAAACCCAAGGATTGACATGCTCTACGCCATCATCGCCAGCGACGTCGCGAACTCCCTGGAAAAACGCCTGGCTGCCCGCCCTGCGCACATCGAGCGCCTGCAGCAACTCAAGGCCGAAGGTCGAGTGATCCTGGCCGGCCCGCATCCGGCCATCGACAGCAACGACCCGGGCGCTGCCGGTTTCACTGGCAGCCTGATCGTCGCCGAGTTCGACTCCCTTGCCGCCGCACAGGCCTGGGCCGACGCCGACCCGTACATCGCGGCAGGCGTGTACGAGAAGGTGGTGGTCAAACCGTTCAAGCAAGTGCTGCCCTGAGCCCGATCGTTTCTGTTCGCGTGCAAGCCGTGACGACGACTTGCACGCGAACAGGCCCAGGCAATCCACGGATTCATCTATTGCGACCTACTGCCGACAACCTTCTGAATCGAACAAGAATCAGGAGTTCCGATGCGCCAAGGTCCGATATCCCTGCTGCTTTTCTGGCTGTTGCTGCTCTCTCCCCTCGCTCTCGCCGAACAGCCTCTGTCGCTGGAAGCTGGCGCGCGCATCACCGAGCTGCAGCAGCGCCTGGAAGACAGCGAGAAACAGCGCGCTGCGCTGAGCAAACAGCTGCAAGATGCCGACAGCGCCCGGGAAAGCACCCAACTCGAACGCCTGCGCCAGGACAACCAGCGCCTGCAGGCTGCGGTGGAAAAACTGCAGGCCAGCAGCCCCCTGCACCTGCTTACCGACCAGCAGCAATGGTTCCTGATCGGATCGGTCGTTGCACTGTTGTCGGCAGTCTGCGGTATCTTAGCCAGCGGCGGACACAGAAGACGCCGACAATGGTTGAATTGAGTGAGTCATGAGCGAGCTGTTACTGATTGATGATGACCAGGAGTTGTGCGAGCTGCTCGGCAGCTGGCTGACCCAGGAAGGCTTTGCGGTCCGCGCCTGCCACGACGGCGAGAGCGCGCGCCAGGCCCTGGCCGCACACGCCCCGGCGGCGGTGGTGCTGGATGTAATGCTGCCCGATGGCAGCGGTCTGGAACTGCTCAAGCAACTGCGCAGCGACCACGCCGAACTGCCGGTACTGATGCTGTCGGCCCGTGGCGAACCGCTGGACCGCATCCTGGGCCTGGAACTGGGTGCCGACGATTACCTGGCCAAACCCTGCGACCCGCGTGAGCTGACCGCTCGCTTGCGTGCCGTGCTGCGCCGCAGCCACCCGGCGGCGCCCAGCACCCAGATCGAGATCGGCGACCTGGCCTTCAGCCCCGTGCGCGGGGTGGTCAGCATCGATCAGCGCGAGATGAGCCTGACACTCTCCGAGAGCCGCATCCTCGAAGCCCTGCTGCGTCAACCCGGCGAGCCATTGGACAAGCAGGAGCTGGCACAGATCGGCCTGGGCCGCAAACTGACGCTCTATGACCGCAGCCTGGACATGCACGTCAGCAACCTGCGCAAGAAGATCGGCCCCCACGCCGATGGCCGCCCCCGCATCGTCGCCCTGCGCAGCCGCGGCTACTACTACAGCCTGTAAACGCCGCGGGGCGGCCCTGCCCCGCAGCGACACCTTCATTTGCGCAATGGATCGTCCCAGAACGGGCGCTCCACCTCCTGCAGGGTATCCGCCCGACTCAACCCCAGATCGTGCAGCGCATCGTCGCTGAGGCTGGCCAATTGCCGCCGCTGGCGGTACAGCTGTTGCCAGCGCAGCAGTCGCTGAAGCGCCTGGGCGAGAAGTTGGCCCAAGGAGAAGGAGGTGTGCGTGACGCCGAAATGACCTTTCATCGTGAAGCCCTCCGTGTGAGTGGCTTCAGTCTCGCGCTGGGCTTAGGATCAATCCAACGAATGTTTCTTATGTCTTGCATCTGGAGAATTGATGCAATGTCCACCTACCAGAGTCTCGACGCCGAGGTCTTGCGCACCTTCGTCGCCATCGCCGAACAAGGCGGCTTCACCCGCGCCGGGGAGGTCGTCAACCGTACCCAGTCGGCAGTGAGCATGCAGATGAAACGCCTGGAGGAAGACATCCTCCAGCGCCAGTTGTTCGAACGCGACGGACGCCAGGTGCGCCTGACCGCCGAGGGCCAGGTGCTGCTGGGTTACGCCCGGCGCATCCTCAAGCTGCACGGTGAGGTGTTCAACACCTTGCGCATGCCGCACATGGTCGGCGTGGTGCGCATCGGCACTCCAGACGACTACGCCATGCGCTTTCTGCCGGCGATTCTCGCCAGCTTCGCCTGCAGCTATCCGCTGATCCAGGTGGAGGTGCATTGCGAGCCATCGAAGCAGTTGATGCAGCGCCAGGACCTGGACCTGACCATCATCACCCGCGAGCCAGGTGCCGAGGTGGGCCAGCTGCTGCGTCAGGAGCGCCTGGTATGGGCAGCCGCCAAGGGCTTCTGCCCCCACGAACAGAGCCCGATGCCCCTGGCGATGTTCAACACCGACTGTTTCTGCCGCACCTGGGCCTGCAACGCCCTGGACCATCAGGGGATCGATTACCGCATCGCCTACACAAGCCCAAGCCTGGCGGCCATCTTTGCCATCGTCGGCGCAGGCCTGGCGGTTACAGCCCAGTTGCAGAGCCTCATCAGCGACCCTCTGTGCATCCTCGGCGAAGACCAGGGCCTGCCGCAGTTACCGGTGGCCAATGTGATGCTGCTGCGCAATGCGCAAAGCCACTCGCCGATCACCGACTGCATGGCCGACTACGTGATCGACGGCTTCAGGTAAACGCGATTACAGCTCCAGGCCCAGCATCACCGCACAGACAATCAGAAACACGCAGAACAGCGTACGCAGCACTTTCTCGGGCAACGCATGGGCCAGCTTCACGCCCCAGCTGATGCTGAGCAGACCGCCCACCGCCAGTGGAATACCGGCATGCCAGTCAACGCTGCCATGAACGCCATAGGTGAGCAGTGTCACCATGGTGCTCGGCGCCGCAAGCGCCAGCGACAGCCCCTGGGCCACCACCTGGGTGGTGCCGAACACGCTGGTCAGGATCGGCGTGGCCACTACCGCGCCGCCAACACCGAACAGCCCGCCCATGCTACCGGCGAAGCAACCCAGCACACCCAGCCAAGGCCAGGGATAACGCAACTGGCTGCTCGGCGGGCTGACCTTCATGAACATGCGTGCCACGTTCCACACCGCCAGCGCCACCAGGAACGCGACGAAACCCAGGCGCATGGAGTGCGCATCGAGCCCGACCGCCCAGATCGACCCCAGCCACGCAAAAATGAAACTGCACAGCGAAAGCGGCACCGCATGGCGCAGTTCGATGCGGTTGCGTTGATGGTAGCGCCACAGCGCCAGCAGCACGTTGGGCACTACCATCACCAACGCCGTGCCCTGGGCCAGTTGCTGGTCGAGACCGAACAGCACTCCCAGCGCAGGAATAGCAATCAACCCGCCGCCGATGCCGAACAGGCCACCCATGGTGCCCAGCGCCGCGCCTAAAACGATGTACATCACCCACTCGATCATCAGTGCCTCATCCGACAGCATTCTCAATCCTGGCATGCTACCCAGTGCAGGCTGGCGGGGAAACGCACAGCAGCGCACAATGGCTTTGCGTTTTACGCAAAAGCATGGAAAGGGTCATGAGTCCAGATATCCTCACCGAACAACTGAGTCTGTTTCTCGACGTGCTGGAAACCGGCAGCTTCTCTGCCGCCGCGCGTCGTCACCCCTTGACGCCTTCGGCAGTCGCACGACGCATCGACAACCTGGAAAACGCCGTGGGCAGCCGCCTGTTCGTGCGCAGCACCCATGCCGTGCGCCCGACCCCAGCGGGCAATGCCTTCGCCGAACGCGCCCGGCGCATCATCGAGGAACTGCGCCTGGCACGCGCTGAAGCGGTATCCCTGAGCAATGCACCGGAAGGCCTGATCCGCATGGATGCCCCGGCAGCCTTCGGACGCCGTCACCTGGCACCCGCGATCGCCGACTTCCTGGTGGCCTACCCCGGGCTCGATGTGCAACTGCGCCTGATCGACAGTTTCGTCGACATGCACGGCAGCCACCTGGGCGAGGTCGACCTGGTGCTGCGCGCAGGTACTCTGGCCGACACGCGACTGGTCGCCACACCGCTGGCCTACATGGTGCGCATCGCCTGCGCCAGCCCGGCCTACCTGGCCGCGCGAGGGGTGCCTACCTGCCCCAGCGAGCTGCCGCAGCACGACGGCCTGGACTGGGATGGCCTTGCACCACCGTTCGCCTGGCGCTTCGCCGTCGATGGCCAGGTGCGCCTGTACCGCCCGGCACGCCTGCGTATGACCGCCAACAACGCCGAAACCCTGCTGTTCGGCGCCCTCGCCGGCCTTGGCATCGCCCATCTGCCCACCTGGCTGGTCAGCGAATACCTGCTACGGGGTGAACTGCTGCCGCTGTTCTGCGAAAACGGCCTGCCCGGACCGGAAACCACCGGTATCTATGCACTCCGGCTCGAACATGAAACGAACTCTCGCAGCCGCTTGCTGCTCGAATTCCTCAAGAGCCGCTTCAGCCCGGTCCCTCCCTGGGACCTGGCGCTACGCAGTGGACTGCGTGGTTGATGAGCGCTCTAACGATCTGCGTGCTAGATTCTTAACTGAACTCATTCAAGGACTTGCATGAACGCCGACACCAAAGCCCCCTGCGACGAGCTGCTGCTGGACAACCAGGTGTGCTTCGCCCTGCACTCTACCTCGTTGCTGATGACCAAGGTCTACAAACCCTTGTTGCAGGCCCTGGGCCTCACCTACCCGCAATACCTGGCCATGCTCGTGCTGTGGGAGCAGGACGGCCTGACCGTAGGCGAAATCAGCCAGCGCCTGTTGACCGACCCCGGTTCGCTCACCCCGCTGCTCAAGCGCCTGGAAAGCGAAGGCCTGCTCAAGCGCACCCGCAGCCGCGACGATGAGCGCGTGGTGCTGGTGCAACTGACCGACAAGGGCCGCGATTTGCGCGATGAGGCCAGCAAGGTGCCGCACTGCATCCTGGAAGCCTCCGGGCGCACGGTGGAACGCTTGCAGAAGCTGCAGGCCGAATTGCTCGACCTGCGCGACAGCCTGCAAAAAAGCCTCTGAGGACTATGCTGTGAAAGCCTGTCGGACGAATGGTCGAAAATTTATCTTGCGCACTAAATAATTGCGCGCTAATTTAAACCCACACCCACCCAGCGCCAAGGCGCACAGCACACAAGCGAGGCTCAAGATGCAAAAGGTCACTCCCCTGTACATCGCAGAAGCAACCTCCACTGGTGGTCGCGACGGCAAATCCCGCTCCAGCGACGGCAAGCTCGAAGTCAAGCTGAGCACCCCTAAAGAGCTGGGCGGTGCTGGCGGTGAAGGCACCAACCCCGAGCAGCTGTTCGCTGCCGGCTACTCGGCCTGCTTCATCGGCGCGCTGAAGTTCGTCGCCGGCCAGGAGAAGAAAGCCCTGCCTGCCGACGCCTCGATCACCGCCAAGGTCGGTATCGGCCAGATCCCCGGTGGTTTCGGCCTGGACATCGACCTGCACATCAACCTGCCGGGCCTGGCCCAGGCAGATGCCGAAGGCCTGGTGGAGAAGGCGCACAAAGTCTGCCCATACTCCAACGCCACCCGCGGCAACGTCGATGTGCGCCTGCACGTGACGGTCTGAGTAAACGCCAGACACAAAAAACCCGGCCAAGGCCGGGTTTTTTGTGGGTCGCAAGAAGATTACTTCTTGGAACGGCCCTTGAAGCTGTTGTCGCGAGTGTCGATGTCGATCCACTCGTCGATCTGGATGAAGTCAGCTACCGAAATCTCGGTACCGTTCTTCAGCTTGGCAGGCTTCATGACCTTGCCCGAGGTATCGCCGCGAGCAGCGTTCTCGGTGTAGACAACCTGACGGCTGATGGTGGTCGGCAGTTCAACCGATACCAGGCGGCCTTCGAAGAAGACGGCTTCGCAGACATCTTCCATGCCTTCTTCGATGTACGGCAGAACGGCGTCGATGTCTTCGGCGTTCAGCTCGTACATGGTGTAGTCGGTGGTGTCCATGAAGGTGTACGAGTCACCGCTGATGAACGACAGGGTCGCTTCTTTGCGATCCAGGATCACGTCGTCCAGCTTGTCGTCCGCACCGTAGACGGTTTCGGTCTTGTAGCCGGTCAGCAGGTTCTTCAGCTTGGTCTTCATGATCGCGCTGTTACGGCCCGACTTGGTGAATTCCGCTTTCTGGACCAGCCACGGGTCGTTGTCGATCCGCAGTACGGTACCGGGTTTCAGCTCTTTACCAGTTTTCATTACGAAGTATCCGAATCTGGATGGATTTATAAAAATCGAGGCCGCATATCATATCCAATTTCGGTAAAACTGTACCAGCGCTGTGGCAAGGTCCGGCCGAGTGGCCTGTTCCAGACACCATTGCCGGGCGTGCGTCTGCAGTTGCGGCCAGTGTTTGAGCACCCCGCGCCAGGCCTCGCCCATGTCACGATCCATGTTCCAGGCACGCCACAACGCCACCAGTGCATCTGCGGCATCGTCCGACAGCCCCTGTCGATAGATCTTGAGAAAAGCCTCGAGCTTTTCCCAGTGAGCGTTCTCCTCTTGCACGTAGATGTGCCACAGCAGAGGGCGCCCGGCCCACTGGGCACGCACGAAGGAATCCTCGCCGCGCACGGCATTGAAGTCGCAGCACCAGAGGATACGGTCGTAGTCGTCCTGGCTGACGAATCGTAGCACCTGCAAGGTCAGCGCCCCGCGCTGGCGCACCTCGCCCACGGCCAGTCGTTCACCAAGCCACGCATGCAGGTCGGACAGGATTCGACCTTCGGGGACCAACAGGTGGGTGGGCTGATCGTCTGCCGCCAGGGCTTCCAGCCAATGGCCCAACTGCGCATTCTCGTAGGCGAACAACGACATCAGTCGCGCCTCGGGCGCAGGCTTCACGCCGAGGCCGGCAAGGAATGCCTTGCGCGCGGCTGCATCCTGCTCGAACGCAGCACGCTTGCCCAGCAGTTCGCCTTCACGCAGCAAGCCGCCGGTATTGGCGGTGAAGCCTGGGAAGAAAAACACTTTGCGCAGGCCATTGGGTTGTGGCGACGGCAGCCCATGACAACCCTCGACCCAGTCTTCGGCGCTCAGGTATTCGAGGTTCAGCCACAACGCCGGTGTAGGGCGACCGGCCAGGGCTTCGACATAGGCCGCCGGTAGTCGGCAACCGAAGGCACCGATCACCACCTCGGCGGTTTCGCATGCGGGCCAATCGACCGGCCAATGGCATACCTCGACGCCTTGCTGATATTGCCGCGCGGCCTGTGGATCAGCCTCCGGGCACAGGCGTGCGAACGCCTGCAGGTCGTCCACCCAAAGGCGCACGGTCAACGCATGCTCACCCGCGAGCTGGCGTGCCAGGCGCCAGGTGACGCCAATATCGCCGTAGTTGTCGACGACCGTGCAGAAAATGTCCCAGGTGGCTTTCACGACCACTCCCCTCGCAACGCGGAAAAACCATGGATTGTGCGGATAAACGGGCACCGACAAAAGCGCTACCGACACACCGGCAATAAAACAAATCGCACAGCCATGCGACAATGGCCCCTCGATCGACCCCTGCCAGGAGGCCACGATGCCCCGTCGCCGCGAACTGAAGATCACCCTGAACCCTTTGCAGTTGATTGTCTGCGTGGCCCTCGGCCTGTGGCTCGGCGCCGTCGCCATCGCTTCAAGCCTGTGGCTGGCCTGGCAGTTGTGGCCGCAGCAGGTCGCACCACTGGCCCAGGCAGTGGCCCCGGCACGCACCGCCCCCGCCCCGGTTGCCCCGCCGCAACCGGCTGACGCGCAGCAGGCGATGTTCGAGCGCTACAAGGAGATCCTGAACACGCAGCAAGCCCAACAGGCCATCGAGGCCAACCCGCGCAACCTGAACAACCCCAAATGCCAGTTCTGGCTGCAGCAGAACCGCAATGCACCGACCGACAAGAGCCAGGCCAACGTGCTGGAGTTCTGCCACTGACCATGGACAAGCCAACCCTGCTCGCGCGCATCATCGACACCCTCGAGCACGACATGGAGGTGCTGCGCCGCGCCGCCCAGACCGCCTACGAAACCGCCACCGCCGAAGAGAACATCGCCGAGAACAAGTACGACACCCTGGGGCTCGAGGCCTCCTACCTCGCCACCGGCCAGGCACGCCGTACCGCCGAAATCCGCCAGGCGCTGCTGAGCTACCAGCAGTTGCTGCTGCGCGACTACGACCCGGCGCGGGGGATCCAGCTCAGCAACCGGGTAACGCTTGAAGACGAGCAAGGTCGCCAGCAGTTGCTGTTTCTCGGCCCCGAGGGCGCCGGACTGAAAATCGGCGAAGGCCCTGGACTGGTGACCGTGATCACCCCGCGCTCGCCGCTTGGCAAGCAGTTGATCGGCAAGAAACTCGATGACGAAGTAAGCCTGATGCTCGCCGGGGTGGCGCAGGTGCAGTTCGTAGTCGAAGTCGACTGACGGCAGGATTCAGACGCCTGCCATCGCATCGAACTGCTTCGCCAACCCCTGCGCCTCGAAACACGCCACCAGATAGTCGATGAACGCGCGGGTCTTGCCCGGCAGCAGCTTGCGCTCGGCGTAGTAGACACTGACGCTGCCATCATCCACATACCAGTCCGGCAACACCCTGCACAGGCGTTTGCTGGCGAAGTACGGCACGGCGAACGGCATGCTCACCAAGGCAATCCCCAACCCTTGTTCCGCCGCAGCACAGGCTGCATCCGAGTCGCTCATGGTCATTGCCTGGCGCAGTTGCAGCGGGCGCTGCTCCCGGCTGCGACTGGTCAGCGGCCAGGAACGCACTCGCCCGGTCTGCGGCGAACGGATCAGGATGCCATCGTGCTGGGGCAACTGCTCCGGCATCTGGATCGACGCATGCCGCTGCAGGTACTCAGGTGCGGCGACCAAGATCCGGTGTGCAGGCGCCAGCTTGCGCGCAACCACACCCGGCGGCAGGTCGAAGCCGCCGCCGATAGCGGCATCGAACCCTTGGCCGATGAGATCGACCTGGCGGTTGTCGAAATGCCAGTCCGGGGTGATTGCCGGGTATCGGCGCAGGAACTCCCCCAGCAACGGCAGCACGTACAAACGCCCGAACACGATGCCCATGCTGACCCGCAGCACCCCGGCCGGCTGGCCTTCGCTGCTGGCCAGGTTGGCGACGGCGTACTGGATGCTGCGGAAACTCTCGCTCACTTCACCGAGAAAGCGTTGCCCGGCCTCGGTCAGGGTCAACTTGCGCGTACTGCGCTGGAACAGGCGCACACCCAGGCGGGACTCCAACTGGGCGACGTTCTTGCCCACCGCCGCAGGCGTGATCGACAAGCGCCGGGCGGCCTCGGCGAAGCTGCCGACCTCGGCACTGGTGATGAAGCACTCGAGGCTGCTGAAGGATTCCATGGGCGATTCCCAACCAAAAGTTCACTCTGACGATAGCGATTGCCATCTTATCAGCAGGTAATACCCAGCCGATACTGGGCTCATCCAAGGCACACCGCCTTGCTCGCTTCAGGAGAGCAGCATGTCCCACGTATCGAACCTCGAAGGCAAAGTCGCCCTGGTCCAGGGCGGTTCCCGCGGCATCGGCGCCGCCATCGTCCGGCGCCTGGCCCGCGAAGGCGCGCAAGTCGCCTTCACTTATGTCAGCTCCGCTGCCCCCGCGCAGGCCCTGGCTGATGCCATCAACGCCGAGGGTGGCCGCGCCCTGGCCTTGCGCGCCGACAGCGCTGATGCCAGTGCGGTGCAGCAAGCGGTGGAAGACACCGTCAATGCCTTCGGCCGCCTCGACATCCTGGTCAACAACGCCGGTGTACTGGCCGTGGCGCCAGTGACCGAATTCGACCTCGACGACTTCGACCGCATGCTGGCGATCAACGTGCGCAGCGTGTTCGTGGCGAGCCAGGCTGCGGCCCGGCACATGGGCCAGGGCGGCCGGATCATCAACATCGGCAGCACCAACGCCGAACGCATGCCGTTCGCAGGCGGCGCGCCCTACGCCATGAGCAAGTCGGCGCTGGTCGGCCTGACCCGCGGCATGGCCCGCGACCTCGGGCCCCAGGGCATCACCGTCAACAATGTGCAGCCTGGCCCGGTGGACACCGATATGAATCCGGCCAACGGCGAGTTCGCCGACAGCCTGATCCCGCTGATGGCGATCGGACGCTACGGGCATGCCGATGAAATCGCCAGCTTCGTCGCCTATCTGGCCGGCCCGGAAGCTAGCTACATCACCGGTGCCAGCCTGCTGGCCGATGGCGGGTTCGCCGCCTGAGGCCATGGCGACAGGGAGCGGCCCAATGGCCGCCCCTATCCGCCGGCCGCCACGAAGGCTTCGTCTACCCGCGCCAACTGCGCTTCGCTCAAGGTTCCCGCCTGGTAATGCAGCTTGATCCAGGCCAGCAGGTAGTCGTAGCGCGCCCGCGCCAGGTCACGCCGGGTGGTCGCCAGTTGCTGTTCGGCATTGAGCACATCCAGATTGACCCGCTCGCCCCCTTGCACACTCTTGCGCGTCGACACCACCAGAGCCTCGGCCGCCTGCAGCGCCCTTTCGTAGGCGCGCAGGCGACTGGCACCGGACTCGCAGGCGTTGTACTGCTTGCGCAGCTCGATCAAGGTGCTGCGGGTATTACCGTCGAGCTCGTACTCGGCCTGCTCCAGATGCCGGCTGGCCTGGCGCGTCGAGGCGCTGACGCCACCACCGGCAAACAGCGGCACGCTGATTTCGATACCGACGGTGTTGGTGTCGTAGCGCTGGTTGTAGGTATTACCACTGTCCGACTCCTGGCGCCGCGAAGTCGCGAAGGCGCTGACCTTGGGCAGGTGCCCGGCACGATTGCGCTCGACCTCGTAACGCGCCACTTCCAGCGCATGGCGCTGCGAGCCGAGCTGCGGGTTGCTGGCCAGGGCCAGCGATTGCCAGGCCTCGTAACCGCTGGGCATCACCTGCGGCAAGGCAAAGCCGCTGCGCAGGGGGGCGAGCATGTCGATCTGCACCGCCGGTTCGCCAATCAACGCGCCGAGTTCACGCAATGCGGCATCCTCGTCGTTCCGCGCCTGGATTTCCTCGGCATCAGCCAACTCGAAACGCGCCTGGGCCTCGAGAATGTCAGTGCGCGTCCCCTCGCCGGCCTGGAACAGGCGCTGGTTCTGCTGGAATTGCTGGCGATAGGCCTGCTTGCTGGCCACGCTGATAGCGATCTGGTCTCGGGCGTACAGGGCCTGGGTATAGCTGGTCATCACTCGCACCAGCAACTGCTGGCTCTGGTCGCGAAAGCTTTCGTCGGCGAACAGCGCCTGGGCCACCCCTTTGCGATAGGCCGCATAGGCTTCGTAGTCGAACAACGGTTGCTGGAGGATGAAGGTCGAGCCATAGCTGTCATAGCGCCTGTCTTCGCTGGAGCGACGCGAATCACCGAGGTAGCTGGCCTTCGAATCGTTACGGCCCTTGTTGTAGCTGTAGGAAAGGTTGGGCAGCAAGCCTGCGCGGCCGATGGCCCGGTACTCCTGGCCCGCCTCACGGGCCTTGAAGGCTGCAAGGTAGGTCGGATCGCGGCGCAGCGCCTGCTCGTAGACCTGGAACGGCCCCATGCTGGCCTGGGCCAGTGTCGGCAGCAGCACGAAGGCCAGCAGCAGCCTGGTTGCAGATGTGTTCATCAGCGCGTCCTTATTGTTCGGTCAAGGCGCTGCCTGCACGGTCGAGCAGGGGCTTGAACAGGTAGTTGAGCAGCGAGCGCTCGCCAGTGCGCACGAACAGTTTGGCTGGCATGCCCGGGCGGATCGCCAAGCCCTGCAAACGCGCCAGCGCCTCTTCGCTGACGGTGCTGCGCAGCACGTAGTACGGCTGGCCACTGCGCTCGTCGAGCAACTGGTCGGCCGACACCAGCGCCACTTCGCCGGTGACCCGTGGCGTGCTGTTCTGGTTGAAGGCTGTGAACAGGATATCGACCGGCAACTGCGGCGCGACCTTGTCCACCAGGTTCACCGGCAGGCGCCCTTCCACCTCCAGCGCCGTACCTTGCGGCACGATCTCCAGCAACGTGTCGCCTGCCCGCACCACTGCACCTTCGGTGTGTACCCCCAGGTTGACGGCGATGCCGTCGGCTGGCGCGAGGATCTCGCTGTGACGCAACTCGAAGCGCGCCGAGTTGAGCTGCTGCTCCAGCGTCGCGGCCTTGACCTGGGCCTCGGCCAGTTGGGTGCGCACCTCTTTCTGGTATTCCTCACGGCGCTGCTGCAGGTTGAGCCGAGCCTCGACGATGCCCTGTTCCAGGCGCGCGCTGTCGCCCGCGTTCTGCGCCAGGTCACGTTGCACCTGGGACAACTGACGCTGGTATTCGAGCACCCGATTGCGCGGGATGTAGCCCTCGCCAGCCAGCGGGCGCAGGTTGTCCAACTGCTCGCGCAGGGAGTCGGCCTGGGCCTGCAGGTCGCCCCGTGCCCGGCGCATGCCGGCCAGTTGGGCCTGGGAGCCTTCGATGCTGGCCGACACCGCGCCCTGTTCACGGGCCAGGGCCTGGCGACGGCTGTCGAACAACTGGCGCTGACCTTCAAGAACCAGGCCGAGTTGCGCGTCGGACTCATCCATCAGCTCAGCAGGAAACTGCACCTGCCCCGCGTTGTCACGCTCACCGCGCCAACGCGCCAGGCTGGCCAGGGCCAGGCGGTACTGGGCCTGCAGCGCCTCGACATCTGCCTGTACCTGGGTACGGTCGAGACGGAACAGCGGCTCACCCTGACGCACCGTCTGCCCTTCGCGGACCAGAATCCGGCTGACCACCCCGGCAGCCATGGACTGCACCGCCTTGCGCTTGCCCGACACCACCACGGTGCCCTGCACCGCCACGCCCTGATCCAGCGGCGCAAGGCTGGCCCAGGCCATGAATCCGCCAAACCCCAGCAGGGTCAGCAGCCAGCCAAGGCGGACATAAAAACGCGCATCGCTTGTCGCGCGGCTCATGCGCCACCTCCGGCTTGCAGCGGCCGCTGCGTGGTGCCCTGGCCCAGCGCCTGGAGAATATCCCGCGCAGGGCCAAACGCCTGCACACGCCCGTCGTTCATCACCAGCAGCTTGTCGGCCTGGGCCAGAGCCGCACTGCGATGGGTCACCAGCACCACAGTGCGCCCCAGCGCCTTCAACTCAACGATGGCATTGGCCAGCGCCGCCTCGCCAAGGCTGTCGAGGTTGGAGTTGGGTTCGTCGAGCACGATCAGGCACGGGTTGCCATAGAGCGCACGCGCCAGGGCAATGCGTTGTTTCTGGCCTCCGGAGAGGTCGCCGCCGCCCTCGCCAAGGCGTGTGTCGTAACCCTGCGGCAAGCGCAGGATCAACTCATGCACACCCGCCAGGCGCGCCGCTTCCACCACTTTGTGGCCATCAAGTTCGCCGAAGCGGGCGATATTCTCGGCGATGCTGCCGCGCAGCAGCTCGATGCCTTGCGGCAGATAGCCGATATACGGACCAAGCGCATCGCGGTCCCATTGGCAAAGCTCGGCGCCATCCAGGCGCACCTGGCCCGCCAGTGGTTGCCAGACGCCAACCAGCAGCCTGGCCAGGGTCGACTTGCCAGAGCCCGAAGCCCCCAGCACCCCCAGCACCTCACCGGGTGCCAGGGCAAAACTGACCTGCTGCACGGTAGCCACCTTGCGCCCCGGTGGCCCGCCGCTGACCTGCTCAATGGACAACTGGCCGCCAGGCGCCGGTAGCGGCATTGGTAGCGCCGGTTCAGGGTGCTCCTGCAGCAGGGTTTCCAGACGCTTGTAGGCCAACTGGGCACCGCTCCACTGCTTCCACACCGCGATGAGCTGGTCGATTGGCGCCAGCACCCGGCCCATGAGAATGGAGCCGGCAATCATCATGCCCGGCGTCATCTGGCCCTCGATCACCAGCAGCGCCCCAAGGCCCAGCACCAGCGACTGCAAACACAAGCGCAGGGACTTGCTGGTGGCCGTGATCACTGCCGACGTGTCGCTGGCACGGTTCTGCAACTCGAGAAAGCGTCCGTGCAAGGCAAACCAGCGCTGACGCAGCGCACCGAGCATGCCCATGGCCTGGATGCTCTCGGCGTTGAGCAGTTGGCTGCCGGCCAGGCTGCTCGACTGCTGCTGCAGGCTGCTTGCCTCGGCCAACGGGCGCTGGGTCAGGCGTTCGTTGAGCACAGCCAGCAGCACCAACAGCAAGGCTCCGGCACTGGCGAGCACACCCAGCCAGACGTTGAACAGGAAGATCACCGCCAGATACACCGGAAACCACGGTGCATCGAAAAAGGCGAACAACGCGGGGCCGGTGACGAACTGACGCACTTGGGTCATGTCGTTCAAAGCCTGGCCAGCGGCGCCATCACCTTGGCGCAAGTGACGCTCGAACGCGGCGCGATAAATCCGCAGGTTGAAGCGCTGCTCCAGTCGATGGCCGACTCGAATCACAATGAAACTGCGCACCGCCTCCAGTACGCCCATATAGACGAAGAAACCCACCACCATCAGGGTCAACATCCACAAGGTGGTTTCATTCTGCGAAGTCAGTACACGGTCGTACACTTGCAGCATATATATCGATGGCACGAGCATGAGAATATTGATCAACGCAGTAAAACAACCGACGCTGATCAACGTCGATTTGAATTCGCCAAGTGCCGCCCACAGAAGTGCGCCGGGCCTGTTGCTCGGAAGTTTCATGTTTCGCCCTTATGGCCGTTATAACCTGGCCGGGTAATTAGTTGTCCACACGCTCCAGCACCACTGCACTGCCGGCAGCAGACGTCCAGGTATAGCGACCGGCGCCCTGGCGGCTGAAATGCACCACCGTGCTGCCATCGCTGCCCACCAGGGCCAAGGTGTCGGGGGTCACCAGCCAACTGCCCGGGCGCACGCCGAGCAAGGTTTCGGCGCAGGCCAGGTCGCCGTCCAGCGCGCCCTCGCTGGCAGCCAGGTTCAGGCTGCAGGCGCTGGCCTGCTGCGGTTGCGCATAAAGCTGCCAGCGCCCGGCCAGTTGCGCGGCGTTGGGGAGTAGCAGGCTGCTCGCCATACCTACCTCGGTCATCGACATCAGGGAAATCGCGGCCAGCGCGATCATTCGTTTGATTGCTCGCATCCACCCACCTCACGTGGCTGGGAGCGACCCATGCAATACAGCGTGAGCCGCTCCCGGCCCATCAGACCACGATATCCGTGGCGACGGCCTGACCCACCGTGGTCACCAGGAAGTCAGCCAGGCTGTTTCCGGTGAAATCGATGGACAGACTGCCCAGGTTGGTCGCCTGGTCATAGCTCAGGACCGCCTCGCCGGCATGTCCGGTGAAGGCGCTGACGAACTCCAACGGCAGCTTGCCCTGGGAAAACGCCGAGATCGCAGACAGATCGATCTTGTCCTGACCACTGACGAAATCCATGATCCGATCCGGCGCACTGACCGTGGAGTCGCTGATGGCGCCATAGACGAAGGTATCCGCACCGCTTCCCCCCCAGAGGGTGTCAGCCCCGCCACCGCCGTAGATGATGTCGTTGCCGGCACCGCCCTTGAGCACGTTGGCCACCGCGTTGCCAATCAGCAGGTCGTTGCCCGAACCGCCGATGGCGTTCTCCACCGTCACGCCCTTGGCGATCGAGACGTTGCCGATCATGCCGCCAACATCGGAGAACGAAGCCTCGTTGAGGTTGATCTTCTGGTTCTGGGTGAACCCGGAGAAATCCAGGGTGTCGTTGCCACCACCATCCCACACGCTGAACACCACCTTCGACGACGCCGAGGTAGCCGAGTAGAAATCGCGGTCGGCGGTGGAGTTGAAGCCATACACGGTATCGCCCGAGCGGGTGGCGTAGTTGGCGCCGTAGAGCTTCTGGATGGCGGCGATGTCGTCCATCAGCGGGGCCGAGGCATAGTACTGCCCGCCGCCCTTGACGAAGTTCTGCGCCGTGTTGCTCTCGCTCCAGTAGCTCATGACACTGTAGCCACGGGTGTCCTGCGCATACGAAGCGTCACGATAGCTCGGATTGCCTTCGCCGGCGTTGTAGTCGCCGGGATGGGACAGCCCGAGTACGTGACCGATCTCGTGGGTCAGGGTCTGGCGGCCGTAGTTGCCGGTGTCCGGGTTGATGTTCACCTGATAGCCGCTATTGATCAGGTACCAGGACTCACCCTTGTGCGAACCCCGGCCATCGAACGGCAGGTAGGCAAATGCCGCCCCGCCATTGCTGGCGCTGAAGTTGCCGAAGGTCATGTGCCCGTCGCCGCCCGAAGCGGCTTCGGTAAAGGTCACCTTGGCCACATCGCCCCAGGACTCCATGGCCAGCTTGGCCTGGGCCTTCTGCTGGTTGTTGAACTGGCTGAAGCTGCCCAGGCCACGGCTGACGAAGTCCGCCGGTGCCTTGGTCAGGAAGGTGTAGGTGAGGCTGATGGTGCCGTCCTTGTTCAAGTCCTTCCAGGACGCCCCGTCGCGCAGCAGCTGGGTGGCTGCCTGGTCGACGGTGAACGAAGGTTTGCCATTGATGTTCGCGCCACCGCGATCGTACTGGTGGGCGAAGTTGTTGATCAGCCCGAAGGCCGAACTCGGCCCGTTCGGCTGCAACACCGAGGCGGCGGAAACAACAGCATTTGCTTTGACTTTCGACATGCAGACACTTCCTTGTTTGCGGAATAGTTGATGTTCGACAGGAACGCTCAAACTTTCGGCGAGAGCATCCTGTCACTCGCCCTTGTGAGGCGCAAAAAAACTGACACATCCTGAAACTTTCTGTCCAGTGTTTTTTGACGTCATTTTTTCTGCGTGAATCACGCATCTGCTGTATCGCTGTTATTTGCGCAAACTGTTATCGGGCAATTGCATTAGGGAATACCCCCAATCCAGATAATGACTGATCGGTTTAATATTCAGGCCGGGGAAGTTTTATTATGAAAAGGCGACGGAGTGCTGGTGTTTCAATGAGGCCATTCGTTATTGGCGCGGATGTCGCGACAACCGGTCGCATGACCCTCCGTCGCCTGCTCGTTGACTTGCCGAGGGGTGCGGCGCTCAGTAGGTGCTGGTCACAGCCCTTCCACTGACAGGACGACACAATGACAAGACTCACGGTGCAATCCGGCGACTTCTTGCAAGGTGAAGGCGAGTATCGCAACGGATCGCTCACACTCAAGACCCCACGCAGCCAGGCCGGTGAGCGCATCTCACTGGCCCGTATCAAGGACCTCAGGCTTGCCAGCCTGGAATCGAACCGCAATCTGGGCGCCACCCTCGGCTGGGGTGTGGCCGGTGCCTTGGTGGCCGGACCGGTCGGCCTGCTCGCCGGCTTGTGGCTGGGCGGCAAAGAGGAAGAAGCCACCTTTCTTGCCACGTTCAAGGATGGCCGCAAGCTGCTGGCCATTACCGATGGCAAGACCTGGTCGAAGATCGACGACACCTGGCGCCAGCGGCAAAAACCAAGTCAGCAATAAAGCAAGCTGATTCGAGTTCGTCTGAATGATCGAGGTGTTCTTTTCGCGGGGAAGAACGCCCCCCCCGATAACACACCGCCCTTAATTCGTTGGGGCGGGAGTGCCCGCAAAAAAAAAACAACACAAACCCCCAAAACCCAAACC
>NZ_JBNFMU010000133.1:0-42909 GCF_049942315.1 Pseudomonas wayambapalatensis | reverse complement strand
CGGTTCGGCGCCCCGACTTGCCCGCGAAAAGGACGACGCCGTTTCAAGCCTACTGAACGACAGCCCCTTCCCCAGGCCGACCGCCCACCACTAACCACAACGGCCATAGCGCCAGCGCCCCGGCAATCCCTGCGCCCAAGGCAAAATGCAACAGGCTCGCCCCTGCGCCCAACATCGCCAACACCGCGCCACCCAGCCCCAACAAAGCGATGGTGATCATCCCCAGCATCGCCGACACCAACCCCTTGCTCTGCTCGCTGGAGAACAGCGTCATGCGGTACAGCACCGCGTTGGCCACACCCAGGCCCAGTGCGTAGAGCGACATCCCGGCAACCACGCTGGTCACGGTCGGATACAGCCAGGTCACCAGCACCATCAGGCACAACCCGGCCAGATACGGCCACAGGGCACCGCGCACCAGCGCGGGCAGCGGATAACGATCCGCAATGCGGTTGATGATCAGGTTGCCGAGGATCAGCCCGCCGAACACCGGCAGCTGCCACAGCGCGTATTCCAGGGTGCTCAGCCCCTCGTCATGGATCAGCAGGACCGGCGACAGGCCAATCCAGCCGATCAGCGGCAAGCCCACCAAACCCAACGCCGCGCTGCCAGCCACAAAACGACGGTTGCCCAGCAGCTGCGCGTAACCGGCCAGCAAGGGCAACAGGTGAATGGGCGTGAAGGCCAGGCGCGAGCCATCACGGCGCTCGACCCCGAGGGTTTCAGGCATCAGGCGATACAGCAGCCCCCAGCACAGCACCGCGCCCACTGCGAAGGCGACGAACAGCCAGCGCCAGTCGAGCCACTGCAGCATCAACGTCCCCACCAGCGGCCCGAGCAACGGCGAAAGCAACGCAATGTTGGCCAGCAGCGCCATCATGCGCACCGCATCGGCCTCGCTGAACGCCTCGTTGAGCGCCGGATAGCTCACCGTCACCACGAAGCCCAGGCCAATGCCCTGCAGCAGGCGCAGCAGATTGAAAAGGCCGATGTCATGCACCCAGAAGGTCGCAAGGCATGCCACACCAAAGAAGGCGCAGCCGGTCAGCAGCAGTGGACGGCGGCCATAGCGGTCGGCCAGCGGGCCGATCAGCCACTGCAGCACTACGCCACCGAGCAGGTAGAGGTTCAGGGCATGGGGAATGAATTCAGGGCTGGCCCTGAGATCGTCGACCACCACCGGCATGGCAGGCATGACGGCATCGCTGGCCAGGTAGGTCAGCAGTTCGAACAGGGCGAGGGTCAGACCAAACAACAGGGCCCGCAGAGGGGTGATATACAACAATGGTTTCATGATGGCGTTTCGGGTGCAGACAGGAGGGGTCAGGCTATATGCCAGAGATCGTCGGCTTTGGCTGTGAACAAGTGTAAGGCGTAAAAAACAAGGGCCCCTGTAGGGGCCCTGTTTTGCAGTGCAGGTTACTGCGCGGCAGTCTCCTGCACCACGCGAATCACCCGCTGCGGGAAGGGAATGTCGATCCCCTCGGCCTTCAGGCGATCCCGCGCCTGCTCATTGAGCATGAACATCACGTCCCAGTAGTCGGCAGTCTTGGTCCACAGGCGCAGCGACACGGTGATCGAACTGTCACCAAGCGTTGCAACCACCGCCTGAGGCGCTGGGTCGGGCAGCACCCGAGGATCCTGCGCCAGCTCCAGCAGCACGTTGCGCGCCTTCTGCAGGTCGGCCTCGTAGTCCACGCCCACGTCGAACACGACCTTGCGCGTCGGCTGGCGGTTGGTGTTGACGATGATGCCGTTGGACAAGGTGCCGTTAGGCAGAATGACCGTCTTGTTATCACCGCTACGCAGCACGGTATGGAAGATCTGGATGCTGTCGACGGTGCCGCTCACACCCTGGGCCTCGATCCAGTCGCCGATGCGGAACGGGCGGAACAGCAGGATCAGCACGCCACCGGCAAAGTTTGCCAGGCTGCCCTGCAAGGCCAGGCCGATGGCCAGCACGGCACCACCCATGGCCGCGACGAACGAGGTGGTTTCGATGCCGATCATCGACGCCACGCTGATCGCCAGCATCACCTTGAGCACGATGTTGGATAGCGTGCGGATGAAACCCTGCAACGCCGGGTCAGCTACCCGCAAGCCGACGAGCCCGGCCAATCGATCACTGATCTTGTTGGTGATCCACCAGCCGATCGCCAGGGTCAGCAGCGCCAGCAACAAACGACTGCCGTACGCCATGATCAAGGGAATCCAAGTCTCGGACTGGCGTACCAGTTGATCGACTTCAGCGTTCAAATCCATGTTCATCTCCTGATGTCGAACGACACGTGCACAGTAAAGCAGACCGCCGGACATTCAGCGGTCGCAGGAAGCGATGGACATTGGTGTGCCATCAAGGTTCCTGCCCCGCAGAATCAGTCGCGGAAGTTGTTGAACTGCAGCGGCATGTCAAATTCCTTGGCGCGCAGGGCCGCGATGGCTTCCTGCAGGTCATCGCGCTTCTTGCCGGTGACCCGCACCTGTTCGCCCTGAATGGCGGCCTGGACCTTGAGCTTGGCATCCTTGATGTGGGCGACGATCTTCTTCGCCAGCTCCTTGTCGATGCCCTCGCGGAACTTGGCTTCCTGTTTCATTTCCTTGCCGGAAGCATAGGGATCCTTGGTTTCCAGGCACTTGACGTCGATCTTGCGCTTGACCAGCGCCAGGCGCAGGATTTCGATCATCGCCTCGAGCTGGAATTCGGCTTCGGCAGTGAGCATCACGGTCTGCTCCTTGTCCTTGAACTCGAAGCTGCCCTTGCCCTTGAGGTCGTAGCGGCGATCGAGCTCCTTGATGGCGTTTTCGACCGCGTTCTGCACTTCGTGCTTGTCCAGTTCCGATACCACGTCGAACGAAGGCATGGTTGTTCTCCATAAAATAAAAGCGCGCTCGGCTTGAAGATGGAGCGCGTCGGGTTTGATGGTTAAAATGCGGGCTCATTATAACGGGTTGCGAAACGCAGATGAGCAGCACCTGGCATATTCTCGGCGCCGGCAGCCTCGGCAGCCTCTGGGCCTGTCGCCTGGCACGGGCGGGCAAGGCCGTGCGCCTGGTGCTGCGCGACGAACAGCGCCTGTCAGATTATGAAGCCGAAGGCGGCCTGACCCTGATCGAACAGCACCAGGCAACGCAATTCGCCATCCCGGCACAGACCTGCGAGGGCGAAGGCCCCATCCACCGCCTGCTGGTGGCGTGCAAGGCCTACGACGCCGGGCCTGCCGTCGCGCGCCTGGCGCCGCGGCTGGCCGAAGGTGCTGAGCTGATCCTGCTGCAGAACGGCCTCGGCAGCCAGGATGAAGTGGCCGAGCAGGCTCCCCACGCCCGCTGTATCTTCGCCTCCAGCACCGAAGGAGCGTTTCGCGAGCGCGACTGGCAGGTGCGGTTCGCCGGCCAGGGCTTCAACTGGCTGGGCGATCCGGGCAATCCTGGCGTCCCCGAATGGTTCGGCGATCTGAGCGAGGCCGGCATCCCGGCCGAGTGGTCGTTGGACATACTCACCCGCCTGTGGCGCAAGCTTGCACTCAATTGCGCGATCAACCCGCTGACGGTGCTTTACGACTGCCAGAATGGCGGGCTGCTTGGTCACCTGCTTGAAGTCGACGAACTGTGCCTGGAACTGAGCACCCTGCTGCGCAGTGCCGGGCAAGCGCAAGCGGCCGAAAACCTGGCCGATGACGTCCAACGGGTGATCGTGGCGACCGCGGCCAACTACTCTTCGATGTACCAGGACGTGCGCGCAGGCCGACGTACCGAGCTGCACTACCTGCTTGGCCATGCCTGCGACGTTGCCGCCCGGCATGGCCTGGCGACACCTGGCCTGGAACACCTGCGCCAACGCCTGGTCGATAACCTGCAGGCACGCAACCTGCCCAGCGACTGACGCTGCCCACCCACCGACACGGACATCACCTCGCCCATGACCCTGCGCCAACGCCTGGAAAACCTCCCGGTCGGGCAAAAACTGCTGGCCGCCCTGCTGGTGCTGCTGGTCACCATCCTGCTGGTGGCCAACCTGGCCTTCATCAGCGCCGCCTACTGGATCACCCAGGAAAGCATGGCTCCCCAGGCGCTGCAGACCATCGGCCGATTGGTCGCCAATCCACAGCTTTCCGCGCGCGCCAGCGACACCCCGGAAACCGCCAGTGCCTTGCTCAAGGAGCTCGACAGCTATTCGCCGCTGCGCGCCGCCGCCGTGTATGCCAGTGACGGGCGCCTGCTGGCCCAACTGCAACATGGCCAGCCACTGAGCATGCCCAAGCGCTTCCGCAACATCGACGGCTGGCGCCTCACCGAGTTTCGCAGCACCCAGCTGATCGCCCTGCCCCGTCCAGGCAGCCCGCCCGCGCACCTGCTGCTGGTGGCCAGCAGCGAATTGCCGGTTGCGTTCTATACCGGCACCCTGTCTGCCAGCCTGGCGATCCTGGTGTTCAGCATTCTGCTGTGGCTGATCATCGCCCGGCAGATCAAGCGCCTGATCACCCAGCCGATCAACCGCCTCGAGGAGCTCTCGCGCCAGGTGACCCGCGAGGAGAGCTACGCCCTGCGTGCGCAACGTGGCAACGACGACGAAATCGGCAGCCTTGCCGAGGCGTTCAACACCATGCTGTCGCGTATCGAAGCGCGCGAAGACCAGCTCAAGCGTGCCCGCGACGAGTTCCAGTCGGCCTTCGACCAGGCCCAGGGCCTGGCCGAGGAGACCCGCCACACCAACCGCAAGCTGGAGCTGGAAGTCCAGGTACGCAGCAAGATCGAGAAAAAGCTGACAGGCTTCCAGAATTACCTGAACAGCATCATCGACTCCATGCCTTCGGCACTCATCGCCCTCGACGAGCAGCTCTACGTCACGCAATGGAACCAGGAAGCCACCGTACTTTCCGGAACGCCGCTGGACGAGGCGCTGAACCAACCCATCTTCATCGCTTTCGAGCCACTCAAGCCATTCCTGCCACAGCTCAAGGAGACGGTGGAAAAACACCGGGTAGCGAAGGTCGAGCGGGTCACTTGGCCCAAGGACGACGAGCCACGCCACTACGCGCTCACGTTCTACCCGCTGACCGGCGGCGGCGGGCGCGGGGTGGTGATCCGCATCGACGACATCACCCAGCGCCTGTCGCTGGAAGAAATGATGGTGCAGTCGGAAAAGATGCTTTCGGTCGGCGGGCTGGCGGCAGGCATGGCCCACGAGATCAACAACCCGCTGGGGGCGATCCTGCACAACGTGCAGAACATTCGTCGACGCCTGTCGCCGGAACTACCGCGCAATCAGGAACAGGCCGAGGAACTGGGCATCGACCTGGCCAGCATCAACCGCTACCTGGACAGCCGCGAAGTGCCGCAACTGCTCGACGGCATCCAGCAAGCCGGCGCGCGGGCCGCGAAGATCGTCACCCACATGCTCAGTTTCAGCCGCCGCAGCAACCGCCAACTGGCGCCTTGCAACCTGCCCGCCTTGATCGACCAGGCGGTGGAAATCGCCGGCAACGACTTCGACCTGACGGAGGGCTTCGACTTCAAGGGCCAGGCCATCGTCCGCCAGTTCGACCCCGAACTCGGCCCCGTGCCCTGCACCGCCAACGAGCTGGAACAAGTGCTGCTCAACCTGCTGAAGAACGCGGCCCAGGCCATTCATCAGCGCCCGGCACCCAGCGAACCCGGTCGCATCACCCTGCGCACTCGCCTCAATCCGCCGTGGGCCGAAATCCAGGTGGAAGACAACGGCATCGGCATGCCCGAATCGGTGCGCAAGCGCACCTTCGAGCCGTTCTTCACCACCAAGGAGATTGGCCAGGGCACCGGCCTGGGCCTTTCGGTCTCGTACTTCATCATCACCAACAACCACAAAGGGCAGATGGAGGTGCATTCCACCCCAGGCCAGGGCACCTGCTTCACCCTGCGCCTGCCCTTGAGCCCGCTGGGGGCCATGCCCTCGGCCAAGACGGAGGCATGACATGGGCTATCGCCTGTCGAAGATCTACACCCGCACCGGCGACAAGGGCGAGACCGGCCTTGGCGACGGTCGCCGCGTCCCCAAGGATCATCCGCGCATCGAAGCCATCGGCGAGGTGGACATGCTCAACAGCCAGTTGGGCGTGCTGCTCGCGGGGCTGGCCGAGCACGGCCTGGATGAACTGAGCGAGGTGCTGGCGCCTTGTCAGCATCGTCTGTTCGACCTCGGCGGCGAGCTGGCGATGCCCAGCTACCAGGCGCTGGACCAGGCGGAAGTACAACGCCTGGAAGCGGTCATCGATAGGTGGAACGAGGAGCTAGGGCCGCTGAAAAATTTCATTCTGCCCAGCGGCTCGGCACTGGTGGCCCAGGCCCATGTGTGCCGCGCCCAGGCGCGGGGGGCGGAGCGGCGCTGCCAGCAGTTGAATGCCATCGAACCGCTTGAAGGGGTGGGGTTGGCCTACATCAACCGGCTGTCGGACCTGCTGTTTGTCGCATCGCGGATCATCGGGCGACGCCAGGGGATAGCCGAGGTGCTGTGGCAGCCTGCCGAGAAACCGCAGGGCTGAAATAATCGGGGCCGCAAAGCGGCCCCAGATATTCAGACTTCGGGCCAGAACGCCCGAATCCCTGCAACACCTTGCGCGCCAGCCTCCCAGGCACGCTCACGCTCACCCGGCCCGACCCCGCCCAGCAGGAACACCGGCTGGTTGAAGCCTGCGATCAACCGCTGCGCCTCCTCCCAGCCCATCGGCGTGGCCTCGGGGTGGGTCTGGGTCGGCTGCACTGGCGACAGGGTGACAAAATCCACGCCCATCTGCCGTGCCAGCTCCAGTTCCTCGGCGCCATGGCAGGACGCCGCCAGCCAGCGATTCTGCGGAAACGGTCGCCCCTTGGCAGCGTACTTGCGCAATTGCGCCGCCGTCAGGTGCCAACCCGCGGACGGGAAGTCACCCAGCCACTCCAGTGGCCCCTTGAGCATCAGCAGGGCCTTGCCCGCACAGAGGCCGACCGCATCCACCGCCACATCGCGGTACTTGGGGTCGTACATGTCTGGCGCACGCAACTGGATCAGCCTGATACCCGAGGCCACTGCCTGCTGGATGCCCCGCAGCAACACGGGGGTATCGAGCCCATCCGGGGTGATCAGGTACTGGTCCGGCAGGCGCGTAGCCGCCACGATCGGTTTGTTGGCCTCGGGAAACGCATACTGCTCCAGATCTCGCGGCGCAACCCACGCCAATGGCTGGCCCTCGGCGCCGTGGGGCTCGCCGCTGAAGGCCGACACCTCACGCACGTCCAGCAGCACCTGCTTGTCCGGGTAGTCATGGCTGACCTTGATCAGCGGCCGAGAGGCGCTGACGGCGATACCCAACTCCTCGTGCAGCTCACGGGCCAGCGCGGCCTCGACGCCCTCCCCCTCCTCCACCTTGCCGCCGGGGAACTCCCACAGGCCTCCCTGGTGCTGGGTGTCGGCGCGACGTGCGATCAGGATGCGCCCGTCGGCGCCGCGAATGACCGCTGCAACTACATGAATCCGCTTCACCCTTTACGCTCCAGCAGGCCCGCCTTCTGCCAAGCCTGGAAGGCTTGCCAGTTGTAGATCGTTTCGATGTAGGCCGCGGCATCCGCAGGCACTTGCACACGATAGGTACGCAAACGCACTGCCACCGGGGCGAAGAAGGCATCGGCCAGTGTGGGTCGTCCGAACAGGAACGGGCCGCCGTCCTTGGCCATCAGACGGCACTCCGCCCACAAGGCGACGATGCGATCGATATCGACCTGCACTTCGAGCGGCACACTGTCCAGGGCCTGGTCGCGCGACAGATCGAACGGCATCGCACCACGCAAGGCGAAGAAACCGCTGTGCATCTGCGCACAAGCCGATCGCGCCTGGGCACGCGCAGCGACATCCGCCGGCCACAGCTGCGCCTCGGGATGCTGTTCGTTGAGGTATTCGGCGATGGCCAGGGAGTCGGCGATCACACCGTGCTCGGTCTTGAGCAGCGGCACCTTGCCGGTGGCCGAGAATTCGAGGAGGCGCTTGCGAGTATCGGGCTGGTTGAGCTTGATCAGTGTCTCGTCATAACCGACGCCTGCCAGCTCCAGGGCCAGGGCACCGCGCAGCGACCAGGAGGAATACAGCTTGTCGCCGATGATCAGGTGATAGCTCATGGTTCGGCTCCGTTAAATCTTGGGATTCGGGGCTGCTGCGCAGCCCATCGCGGCACAAGGCCGCTCCCACAGGCCTGCGAGCGTGTGGGAGCGGCCTTGGGTGGGTCAGGTACGGTACTCAGCGTTGATCTTTACGTACTCGTGGGACAGGTCGGTGGTCCAGATGGTTTCGCTGCACTGGCCGCGACCCAGCTCGATACGGATGGTGATCTCTTCCTGGGCCATCACCGCAGAGCCTTGCTCTTCGGTGTAGCTCGGGCTGCGACCGCCCTTGCTGGCGATGCACACGCTGTCCAGGTACACATCGATCAGGCTGACGTCCAGCTCCGGCACGCCTGCACGGCCGACAGCGGCCAGGATGCGGCCCCAGTTGGGATCGGAGGCGAACAGCGCAGTCTTGATCAGCGGCGAATGAGCGACGGCATAGCCGACGTCCAGGCATTCCTGGTGATTACCACCACCGTTGACCTGCACGGTGACGAACTTGGTCGCGCCTTCGCCGTCACGGACGATAGCCTGGGCCACTTCCATGCACACCTCGAACACGGCCTTCTTCAGCGCCTCGAACAGCGCGCCGCTCGCTTCGGTCACCTCCGGCAGGTTGGCCTTGCCGGTGGCGATCAGCATGCAGCAGTCGTTGGTCGAAGTGTCGCCGTCGATGGTGATGCGGTTGAACGACTTGTTGGCGCCGTCGAGCATCAGGTCCTTGAGCACAGCCGGGGCGACCTTGGCGTCGGTGGCGATGTAGCCGAGCATGGTGGCCATGTTCGGACGGATCATGCCCGCACCCTTGCTGATACCGGTGACGGTGACGGTGACGCCGTCGTGCTGGAACTGGCGGCTGGCACCCTTGGGCAGGGTGTCGGTGGTCATGATGCCAGTAGCGGCTTCGGCCCAGTGGTTTTCCGAAAGGTTGTCCAACGCAGCCTGCAGCGCACCTTCGATCTTCTCGACCGGCAGCGGCTCGCCGATCACGCCGGTTGAGAATGGCAGCACGGACTCGGCAGGCACGCCCGTCAGCTCGGCCAGCTTGGCGCAGGTGCGCTCGGCGGCGGCCAGGCCCGGCGCACCGGTACCAGCGTTGGCATTACCGGTGTTGGTCAGCAGGTAGCGCACGGTCCCCTGCACGCGCTGCTTGGAGAGGATCACGGGAGCGGCGCAGAAGGCGTTGAGGGTGAACACGCCAGCAACGCTGGAGCCTTCGGCGCAGCGCATCACCACCACGTCCTTGCGCCCAGGGCGCTTGATGCCCGCCGAAGCGATGCCGAGTTCGAAACCGGGAACCGGGTGCAGGGTAGGCAGGGGACCGAGACCGACAGCCATTGAAGCGCTCCTAGAAAATGAATGGTTTGCGAAAAGCGGGGCCGCTTTGCGCCCCATCGCGGCACAAGGCCGCTCCTACAGGTTCTGTGCGATGCCTGCAGGAGCGGCCTTGTGCCGCGATGGGCCGTCAAGCGGCCCTGTAGATGTCAGGTGACGGATCGAATCACTCGATCTGACCATGGCAATGCTTGAATTTCTTGCCCGAACCACACCAGCACGGCTCGTTGCGGCCCAGCTTCTGTTCGTTGCGAACCGGCGCAGAGGCAACGGCCACATCGGCGCCCTCCTCGCTCAGTTGCTCGCCTTCCAGACCTGGAGCAGCGGCGTGCTGGAACTGCATGCGGCTGGCCAGCGCCTCGGCCTCGCGGCGCAGGCGGGCTTCTTCTTCGGCAGGGTCTTCGCGGCGGACCTGGACGTGCGACAGCACACGGATGGTGTCGCGCTTGATCGACTCCAGCAGCTCCTGGAACAGGGTGAACGACTCGCGCTTGTACTCCTGCTTCGGGTTCTTCTGGGCGTAGCCGCGCAGGTGGATACCGTGACGCAGGTGGTCCATGGTCGACAGGTGGTCTTTCCACAGGTCGTCCACCACGCGCAGCAGAATCTGCTTCTCGAAGGTGCGCAGGGCGTCGATGCCGGCCTGGTCTTCCTTCTCGGTGTAGGCGGTGGTGATCTCGTTCAGCAGCTTCTCGCGCAGGGTTTCCTCGTAGAGGTGATCGTCCTCGTCGAGCCACTGCTGGATCGGCAGCTTCATGGCAAAGTCGCTGGACAGCGAAGCCTCAAGACCGGCCACGTCCCACTGCTCGGGCAGCGACTGCGGCGGAATGTGCTGGCTGATGGTGGCGTCGAGCACTTCCTTGCGGAACTCGGCGATGGTGTCGCCGATGTTCTCGGCAGCCAGCAGGCTGTTGCGCATGTGGTAGATCACCTTGCGCTGCTCGTTGGCCACGTCGTCGTATTCGAGCAGCTGCTTGCGGATGTCGAAGTTGCGACCTTCGACCTTGCGCTGCGCCTTTTCGATGGCGTTGGTGACCATGCGGTGCTCGATGGCCTCGCCGGATTGCATGCCCAGCGCCTTCATGAAGTTCTTCACCCGGTCGGAGGCGAAGATACGCATCAGGCTGTCTTCCAGCGACAGGTAGAAACGGCTCGAACCGGCATCGCCCTGACGGCCGGCACGACCGCGCAACTGGTTGTCGATGCGACGCGACTCGTGACGCTCGGAGGCGATCACGTGCAGGCCACCGGCTTCCAGAACCTGCTGGTGGCGCTTCTGCCAGTCGGCCTTGATCTGCGCGATCTGCTCGCTGGTCGGGTTCTCCAGTGCGGCGACTTCGGCTTCCCAGTTACCGCCCAGCAGGATGTCGGTACCACGACCGGCCATGTTGGTGGCGATGGTCAGGGCGCCCGGCGCACCGGCCTGGGCGATGATCTCGGCTTCCTTTTCGTGATACTTGGCGTTCAGGACCTTGTGGTCGATGCCTTCCTTCTGCAGAAGGTTGGACATGTGCTCGGAGGTCTCGATGGTCGCGGTACCCACCAGGACAGGACGGCCCTGGGCCATGCTTTCCTTGATGTCGGCGATGATCGCTGCGTACTTCTCGTCGGCGGTGAGGTAGACCAGGTCGTTGAAGTCTTTCCGAGCCAGCGGCTTGTTCGGCGGAATGACCATCACGTTGAGGCTGTAGATCTGGGCGAACTCGAACGCTTCGGTGTCGGCGGTACCGGTCATGCCGGACAGCTTGGTGTAGAGACGGAAGTAGTTCTGGAAGGTGGTCGAGGCCAGGGTCTGGCTTTCGGCCTGGATGTTCAGGTTTTCCTTAGCCTCGATGGCCTGGTGCAGGCCCTCGGACAGGCGACGGCCTGGCATGGTGCGGCCGGTATGCTCGTCGATCAGCAGGATCTGACCGTCCTGGACGATGTACTCGACGTTGCGGTGGAACAGCTTGTGCGCACGCAGGCCCGCGTAGACATGGGTGAGCAGGCCCAGGTTGTGGGCCGAGTAGAGGCTCTCGCCTTCGGCCAGCAGGCCGGACTGGGTGAGCATCTCTTCGATGAACTGGTGACCTGCCTCGTTGAGCTCGACCTGGCGGCTCTTCTCGTCGATGGTGAAGTGACCCTCTTGAGTCACCTGGCCTTCGACTTCTTCGATGTGCTGCTTCAGGCGCGGGATCAGGCGATTGATCTCGATGTACAGCTTGGAGCTGTCTTCGGCCTGGCCCGAGATGATCAGCGGGGTACGCGCTTCGTCGATGAGGATGGAGTCGACTTCGTCGATCACGGCGAAGTTCAGCTCACGCTGGAACTTCTCGTCCTGGCTGAACGCCATGTTGTCGCGCAGGTAGTCGAAACCGAATTCGTTGTTGGTGCCGTAGGTGATGTCGGCAGCATAGGCGGCGCGCTTTTCCTCCGGCGGCTGGAAGGCCGAGACGATGCCCACCTTGAGGCCGAGGAATTCGTAAAGCGGACGCATCCAGTTGGCGTCACGGCGAGCCAGGTAGTCGTTGACCGTGACCACGTGCACGCCCTTGCCGGACAGCGCGTTCAGGTATACCGCCAGAGTACCGACCAAGGTCTTGCCTTCACCGGTACGCATTTCTGCGATCATGCCCTCGTGCAGGGTCATGCCGCCTATGAGCTGGACATCGAAGTGGCGCATGCCCATGACACGCTTGCCGGCCTCACGGGCCACGGCGAAGGCTTCGGGCAACAGCTGGTCGAGGGTTTCGCCTTTGGCCAGGCGCTCTTTGAACTCTGCGGTCTTGCCACGCAGTTGCTCGTCGGAGAGGGCCACCATCTTCTCTTCGAAGGCATTGACGGTGCTGACCGTCTTGAGCATGCGCTTGATTTCACGCTCGTTCTTGCTTCCAAAAAGTTTTTTTAACAAAGGCGCAAACATATCGGCAGGATCTTCCACACTTAGGGATGGAGGGCGGCCCCGTGAGTCGCCCGTGCAGCCCTTGGGCCGCATGCGAACGAGCATTCTACCCGGAAACGTTGGTGAGGAAAGTGGTGGATTTCCACGATGCTGGCACAGCGCTTTTAACGGGGCTTCTCTAACATAGGGACATTTTCACCAAGTTCAAGGCAGCCAGACATGAAACGTGTTGGGCCGCCTCGCGCGCAGGCCTGCGCGCGCACGCGCTGCACCGTCCTCAGCAGCGGGCTGCCGGCAAAGCGTCCGGCACAGGCAACGACCCTGGTGGCATCTGTTAGACTGCCAATCTTGTAACCTCATGCGTACTCAGATGGCCTACAAACCCCCTTCCGCCCAGCCACCCGCCGCCTTGCTGCGCCAGGCCAGGCCGCTGCGCCTGCTGCTCAACCAGGCCGAGCGCCTCGAGCATCTGCAGCGTTTGCTGGAAAGCCAGTTGCAGCCCGCTGCCCGGGCACACTGTCATGTGGCCTCCTGGCGCGATGGCTGTTTGCTCCTGGTGGTGACCGACGGCCATTGGGCCACCCGTCTGCGCTACCAGCAGAAGCGCCTGCTGACCACGCTGCGAGCCATGGACGCCTTCGCCAACCTGCAGCGCATCAGATTCCAGGTGCAACCACCCGTCAGCGCCCCCGCCCGCCCGACACAGACCACCGAGTTGTCGCAACAGGCGGCACAAAGCCTGCGCGAGACAGCGCAAGGCATTGGTGACGAAAAACTGCGGGCCGCGCTGGAGCGGCTTGCTGCACACGCCCACGACAAGACCTGAAGTTCCCGGCGCTATTTCCGAAAGTGCCAAACACTGCTCTGCCATGGGCGCGCCAATAAAAAAGGCCACCCGAAGGTGGCCTCAATGAACTAGAGAGTGTTCGAACTTACACGGCCGCAACAGGGCGCATGTAGGAGATCGGTGCCGTACTGGCATCTTCGAAAGTGACCACTTCCCAGGCGTCCGTTTCTGCGATCAGCTTGCGCAGCAGCTGGTTGTTCAGCGCGTGTCCGGACTTGTAGCCCTTGAACTCGCCGATCAGGCTGTTGCCCAGCAGATAGAGGTCGCCGATGGCGTCGAGGATCTTGTGCTTGACGAATTCGTCATCGGAGCGAAGTCCGTCTTCGTTGAGCACACCGGTCTCGTCGACCACGATGGCGTTCTCGACACTGCCGCCCAACGCAAGGTTGTGCTTGCGCAGGTACTCGATGTCACGCATGAAACCGAAGGTGCGTGCTCGGCTGACTTCCTTCACGAACGACGTGCTGGAGAAATCAACCACTGCACTCTGGGTCTGGCCCTTGAGGACCGGATGATCGAAGTCGATCTCGAAGCTCACCTTGAACCCGTCGAAAGGCAGGAAGGTGGCGCGCTTGTCGCCCTCCTCCACGCTCACTTCGCGCAGGATGCGGATGAACTTTTTCGCGGCGTCCTGTTCTTCCAGGCCGGCGGACTGAATCAGGAATACAAAGGGTCCGGCGCTGCCATCCATGATCGGCACTTCCGAGGCGGAGAGCTCGACGTAGGCGTTATCGATGCCCAGGCCCGCCATGGCGGAGAGCAGGTGCTCTACCGTATCGACCTTGACGTCACCGTTGACCAGCGTCGTCGACATGGTTGTCTCGCCGACGTTGGCCGCACGCGCCGGGATTTCGACCACAGGGTCGAGGTCGGCGCGGCGGAAAACGATGCCGGTATCCACGGGTGCTGGCTTGAGAGTCAGGTAGACCTTCTCTCCGGAATGCAGGCCGACACCTGTGGCACGAATGGTATTCTTCAGGGTGCGTTGTCTAATCATGGCATTGGCCGCTTTAGCGCTAATTGCGAATTGGTATCAACAAAGGCTGAGAATGATAGCAGACCCGGCCTTTGCTGAACACCAATCACCCTTATACCCCTGATAAATTCCATCAATCGGCCTGGCGACGCAGGAAGGCCGGGATGTCAAGGTAGTCCAGATCGTCCTGTGGGTTGAGTTTAGCCGCGGCCGCAGCGCCGGCATGCGCCTGGTTGCGCATCACGGTCGGACGCTCCAGGTCACGGTAGTTCACCGCCGACTGCTCCTGGCGAACCGGGGCCGAATTGGAGGACTCGTACACCTGCTGTGCGGTCTGCAGGGTATTGTCGACGACCTTGACCGGCTTCTCGATGCGCGCACCCAGGCCAGTGGCAACCACGGTGACGTGCAGCTCGTCGCGCATGTCAGGATCGATCACGGTGCCGACCTTGACCATTGCGTGGTCGGAGGCGAAGGCCTCGATGATGCTACCCACATCGGAGTACTCACCGAGCGACAGGTCAGGACCTGCGGTGATGTTCACCAGGATACCGCGGGCACCCTGCAGGTTGACGTCTTCGAGCAGCGGGTTGCGAATCGCCGCCTCGGTGGCTTCGCGAGCACGGTTCGGACCGCTGGCGCAGCCAGTGCCCATCATCGCCATGCCCATCTCGCCCATCACGGTGCGTACGTCGGCGAAGTCGACGTTGATCATGCCCGGACGCTTGATGATGTCGGAGATACCGCGCACGGCGCCAGCCAGCACGTCGTCGGCCTTGGCGAAGGCAGACAGCAGGCTTGCATCCTTGCCCAGGATGGTCAGCAGCTTCTCGTTGGGGATGGTGATCAGCGAGTCGACGCTTTCAGCCAGCATGCGGATGCCTTCGTCGGCGATCTGCATGCGCTTGCGACCCTCGAACGGGAACGGACGGGTCACCACCGCAACGGTGAGGATGCCCATTTCCTTGGCCACTTCGGCGATGATCGGCGCAGCACCGGTACCGGTACCGCCGCCCATGCCGGTGGTGATGAACACCATGTTGGTGCCTTGCAGCACTTCGGCGATGCGCTCACGGTCTTCCAGCGCGGCCTGACGACCGACTTCCGGATTGGCACCGGCACCCAGGCCCTTGGTCACACCGGTCCCCAGTTGCAGGATGGTGCGTGCGCCAATGTTCTTCAGCGCCTGGGCATCGGTGTTGGCGCAGATGAATTCCACACCTTCGATGCTGCTTTTGACCATGTGGTTGACGGCGTTGCCACCACCACCACCGACACCGATCACTTTGATGACCGGGCTTTGCGGGACGTTGTCTACGAGCTCGAACATTTTCCCTCTCCTTACAGTTCTCTAGTTTTTGCGCCTACCACTACTGCTTTGAAACTTAGAAGTTGCCTTGGACCCAGCGCTTGAAGCGCTCAAGCACCGGGGCCTTAGGTTCATCGCCATAGCTGTTGCTGCTGCTGTTGCCGGTCAGGGGCAGGTCCTCGGTCTGCTTTTGCAGGCCGTAGGTGAGCAGTCCCACGCCGGTTGAATAGATCGGGTTGCGCACCACGTCGCTCAGCCCCCGAACGCTGTGCGGCACGCCGAGGCGTACCGGCATGTGGAAGATTTCTTCGGCCAGTTCCACGGCGCCTTCCATCTTCGAAGTACCGCCGGTAAGGACGATGCCGGCCGGCACCAGGTCCTCGTAGCCGCTGCGACGCAACTCGGCCTGGATCAGGGTGAAGAGTTCGTCGTAACGCGGCTCGACCACTTCTGCCAGGGCCTGGCGCGACAGTTCGCGCGGCGGACGATCGCCGACACTCGGCACCTTGATGGTCTCGCCGGCACCGGCCAGCTTGGCCAGGGCGCAGGCGTAGCGGATCTTGATTTCCTCGGCGTACTGCGTGGGCGTGCGCAGGGCCATGGCGATGTCGTTGGTGACCTGGTCGCCAGCAATCGGGATCACCGCGGTGTGGCGGATCGCGCCTTCGGTGAAGATGGCGATGTCGGTGGTGCCGCCGCCGATATCCACCAGGCACACGCCCAGTTCTTTCTCGTCATCGGTCAACACCGAGTAAGCCGAGGCCAGTTGTTCGAGAATGATGTCGTCAATCTCGAGGCCGCAGCGGCGCACGCACTTCTCGATGTTCTGGGCGGCGTTGACCGCGCAGGTGACCACATGGACTTTCGCCTCCAGACGCACGCCAGACATGCCCAGTGGCTCGCGCACGCCTTCCTGGTTGTCGATCACGTAGTCCTGCGGCAGTGTGTGCAGCACGCGCTGGTCGGCCGGGATGGCCACGGCCTGGGCGGCGTCGAGCACGCGCTCGAGGTCGGCGACGCTGACCTCACGGTCGCGGATGGCGACGATGCCATGGGAGTTCAGGCTGCGAATATGGTTGCCGGCAACACCGACGAACGCCGAGTGGATACGGCAGCCGGCCATCAGCTGCGCTTCTTCCACCGCGCGCTGGATCGACTGCACGGTCGACTCGATATTCACCACCACGCCTTTCTTCAGGCCGCGGGAGGGATGCGTCCCGATCCCGACGATCTCCAGGGTGCCGTCCGCCGCCACTTCGCCCACCAGCGCCACCACCTTGGAGGTGCCAATGTCCAGCCCGACGATCATTTTGCCGCTATGCGCGTTTGCCATGGTCCTGCCTCTCTCTAATTCTTCGCAACGGCGGGTTGGGCCGTCGTCGGTGCATTCGGTTCCCGCCAGCCAACCGCTAATCCGTTGGCGTATCGCAGATCGATGCGGGCGATGTTGGTGATCTGCTCTTTGAGTGTCTTGTCGTAAATGGCAATGAACCGGCGCATCTTCTCCACCAGATGATCGCGCCCCAACAGCAGCTCGACGCCAGGACCGGCGCTACCCGCGCCAGTGGTCAGGAACCAGCTGCCTCGCTCGCGCAGCTCCAGGCGAGCGATGGAGAAGCCCATGGGGCGCAGCATCTGGCTCAATACCTGATACTGCTGCATGACTTGTTGCTGAGCGCGCTGCGGCCCGAACAGCTGCGGCAAATGCTCATAGTTGGCCAGCTCGCGCGGGGTGAACGCCTGGCCCTGGTTGTTGAGCAAGGCCTCATCGCCCCAGCGCGCGACCGGCAGTTGTTCCTCGAGGCGGATCACCACCTCGTCCGGCCATACCCGACGCACTTCGGCATGGGCGATCCATGGCATCTGCTCGAGCTCCGCACGCATCGCCGGCAGGTCGACACTGAAGAAGCTCGCGGCGACATAAGGCGCGATACGCTGCTGCACCGCCTGCTGGCTGATGTAGCTCAGATCACCCTGCACGGCGATCTTGGTGATCGGCCGGTCGGCGTAAGGCATCAAGCGGATCGCGCCTTCATAGGCACCGAAGCCGGCAGCGACCAGCAGCACCGGCCACAGCAGGCGTTTCAACCCACCGAAACTGGGTCGTGGCAGGCGCGCCGATACGGGCTCGTCGGCCACCAGTCGGCTGGCACCACGTGGCACCGGCTTGCTACGGCCGGTAACGGGTTGCTGCTGACGTATCATCGCGCCTTGCATGGCTCTTAACCTCGCGTCGCTACGCTTTCGGCCAGGATCGCCAGCACCAGTTGCTGGAAGTCCAGACCGGCCGCGCGGGCCGCCATGGGCACCAGGCTATGATCGGTCATGCCAGGTGCGGTGTTGACTTCGAGCAGCCAGAACCGGCCCTGCTCGTCCTGCATTACATCCAGACGGCCCCAGCCCTCGATGCCGATGGCATCGCAGGCGCGTGCAGTCAGGTCCATCAGTTCCTGTTCCTTGCCGGCGTCCAGGCCGCAGGGAATGCGGTACTGGGTGTCGTTGGCGATGTACTTGGCGTCGTAGTCGTAGAACACGTGCGGCGTACCCAGTGCGATCGGTGGCAGCACCTGCCCGCGCAGCACCGCAATGGTGAACTCCGGGCCATGGATCCACTGCTCGACCAGCACCTGCGAGTCGTAGCGGGCGGCGTCCTGCCAGGCGGCAACAAGCTCTTCGACACTGTTCACCTTGGCCATGCCGATGCTGGAACCTTCATGGGCCGGTTTGACGATCAGCGGGAAGCCCAGTTCCTTGCCAGCCTCGACACAGTCGCTTTCGCTGGCCAGCACGGCGTGACGCGGGGTCGGGATACCCAGGCTCTGCCACACCTGCTTGGTGCGCAGCTTGTCCATGGCCAGTGCCGAGGCAAGGATGCCGCTGCCGGTGTAGGGAATGCCCAGGCACTCGAGCAAGCCTTGCATGCTGCCGTCTTCACCACCGCGGCCGTGAAGAATGATGAAGGCACGGTCGATCTTCTCGCTTTGCAGGCGCGCGAGCAGATCGTCGCCCACATCAATGGCAACCACATCCACACCGGCCGAGGTCAGCGCCTCGATCACCGCCGCACCCGACTTGAGCGAAACCTCGCGCTCGGCGCTCTTGCCGCCATAGAGCACGGCGACGCGGCCGAAGGCCTTGACGTCGAGCGTGGAGTGCAGTTTGTCGTAGGCGGTACTCACAGCGGTTTCTCCTGCTTGGCGACAGCGCCAGCGAACAGCGGGCTTTTCATCAGTTGCGGGGCCAGGCCACCCACATCGCCGGCACCCTGGCAGATCAGGATGTCACCGGCGCGCAGCAGCGGCTTGACCAGTGGCGCAAGCTCAGCGCCACGTTCGATGTAGATCGGGTCCAGCTTGCCGCGCTGGCGGATGCTGTGGCACAGCTGGCGGCTGTCGGCGCCGGGGATCGGCTCCTCGCCGGCCGGATAGACTTCCATCAGCAGCAGCACGTTGGCATCACCCAGCACCTGCACGAAGTCGTCGTAAAGATCGCGGGTGCGGCTGTAGCGGTGCGGCTGGTAGACGATGACCAGGCGCCGGCTCGGCCAACCACCGCGCACGGCCTTGATCACCGCCGCCACTTCGGTGGGGTGATGGCCATAGTCGTCGACCAGCATCACGCTGCCGCCTTCGACTGGCAGCTCGCCATACACCTGGAAGCGTCGCCCCACACCCTGGAAGCCCGACAGCCCCTGGATGATGGCATCGTCACTGATGCCCTCGTCGGTGGCGATGGCGATGGTGGCCAGGGCGTTGAGCACGTTGTGGTTGCCCGGCATGTTCACCGACACTTCCAGCGGCTCGCAGTCGCGACGCAGCACGGTGAAATGCGTCTGCATGCCCTGCTGGCGCACATTGATGGCGCGGATGTCGGCCTCTTCGCTGAAGCCGTAGGTGACGGTGGGGCGCTTGACCTGAGGCAGGATCTCGCGCACGACCGGATCGTCCAGGCACATCACGGCCAGACCGTAGAACGGCAGGTTGTGCAGGAACTCGACGAAGGTCTTCTTCAGCTTGTTGAAGTCACCTTCGTAGGTTGCCATGTGGTCGGCGTCGATATTGGTGACGACGGCGACCATCGGCTGCAGGTGCAGGAAGCTGGCATCGCTTTCATCGGCTTCGGCGATCAGGTAGCGGCTGGTACCGAGCTGGGCGTTGGTGCCAGCGGCGGTCAGACGGCCACCGATGACGAAGGTCGGATCCAGGCCGCCGGCAGCGAACACCGAGGCCAGCAGGCTGGTGGTGGTGGTCTTGCCGTGGGTACCGGCGACGGCGATGCCGTGGCGGTAGCGCATCAGCTCGGCCAGCATTTCGGCACGCGGCACCACCGGGATACGGCGCTCGAGCGCCGTGGCAACTTCAGGGTTGGCCGGATTGATTGCGCTGGAAACCACCAGTACATCGGCGGTGGCAGCGTTCTCGGCACGGTGACCCACGAAAATTTCGGCGCCGAACGACTCCAGGCGCTGGGTGACCGGCGAGGCCTTGAGGTCGGAACCGGACACTTCGTAGCCCAGGTTCAGCAGCACTTCGGCGATACCGCACATGCCCACGCCGCCGATACCGACGAAGTGAATGCGACGAATGCGGCCCATCTTGGGCTGCGGCATGGCTTTCTGGCTTTCAACCATGGGCCACCTCCAGGCAGATATCGACCACGGTGCTGGTTGCAGCAGGCTTGGCCAGGCGACGTGCATTGCCGGCCATGGTGTTGAGTTTCTCGGGTTGCATCAGCACCTCGTTCAGGCGTTCAGCGAGCTGCGCTGCGCCAGTTGTCGCTTGTGGCATCAGGAAGGCAGCACCTTCGCGAGCCAGATATTGGGCGTTGTGGGTCTGGTGATCGTCGATCGCGTGGGGCAAGGGCACCAGCATCGAGGGCAGGCCCGCCGCCGCGAGTTCGCTGACGGTCAGGGCGCCGGCCCGGCACACCACCATGTCGGCCCAGCCATAAGCGTGGGCCATGTCTTTGATGAAAGGCTCTACCTGAGCCTCGATCCCGGCCTCGCGATAACGCTCGGCGGTGATCGACGCATGTTGCTTGCCAGCCTGGTGGAACACCTCTGGACGCAGGTCTGCAGTCACTTCGGACAGGGCCTTAGGCAGCAATTTGTTCAATGGTTCCGCACCGAGGCTGCCGCCGAGCACCAGAAGGCGCGCACGACGCTCGGCAAGTGCCGCACGGGGCGCTTCCAGGAACAGTTCCGGGCGCACCGGGTTACCGGTAGTCCGACGTTTTTCGCTGGCAGCGAAGGTGTCGGGGAAAGCTTCGCAGACTCGTGCGGCCAGTGGCACCAGCAGCCGATTGGCGGTACCCGCGCGGGCATTCTGTTCGTGAATCACCAGCGGCACACCGCACAGCCGCGCGGCAACACCGCCAGGACCTGTGACATAGCCGCCAAAGCCCAGCACGCACACCGGCTTGAGCTCACGAATGATGCGCCGCGCCTGCAGCACGGCCTTGACCAGGGTGAACGGCGCCTTGAGCAGCGACAGCTTGCCCTTGCCACGCAGCCCGCTGACCTGGATCAGGTGCAGCGGCAAGCCGGCCTGGGGCACCAGTTCGTTCTCGATGCCCCGTGGCGTACCTAGCCAATGCACGCTGTAGCCGCGCGCCTGGAATTCGCGGGCGCAGGCCAGGGCCGGGAACACATGCCCCCCGGTGCCACCGGCCATGATCAGTACGTTCTTGCCATCAGCGGCCATGACTGGTCTCCTCGGCAAAATCGCTCTCTTTGAACTCGTGTTCCTCGCTGCCCAGGTGCGTTCGACTCTCCCACTCGATACGCAGCAACAGCCCCACACAGGCGCAGCAGATCACCAGCGAGCTGCCCCCGTAGCTGAGGAATGGCAGCGTCAGCCCCTTGGTCGGCAGCAGGCCCACGTTCACACCAATGTTGATCAGGAACTGGCCGATCCACAGGAAGGCCAGGCCGAAGGCCATGTAGGCGGCGAAGAACTGCTTGGCCTTCTCGGCCCACAGGCCGATGTACAAGGCACGGATGGTGACGAACACGAACAGCGCCACGGTGCACAGCGAGCCAACCACGCCAAGCTCTTCGGCCAGCACCGAGAACACGAAGTCGGTGTGCGCCTCGGGCAGATAGAACTGTTTCTGTACGCTGTTGCCCAGGCCGACGCCCAGCCACTCGCCACGACCGAAGGCAATCAGTGCCTGGGTCAGCTGGTAGCCCGAACCGAACTGGTCGGACCAGGGGTCGGTGAAGGTGATCAAGCGCGCCATCCGGTAGGGTTGCGCCTGAACCAGAATGAACACCGCGACCACCGCCAGCACCACCATCAGCGAGAAGCGGAACAGCCCCACCCCACCGAGGAACAGCATGGCTGCCGCAGCGCCCATCATCACCACGGTGGCGCCGAAGTCAGGCTCCATCAGCAGCAGGCCGGCCATGGGCAGCAAAACGATGAACGGCTTGAAGAAGCCCATCCAGCTCTCACGCACCTCGGTCTGACGACGCACCAGGTAACCTGCGAGGTAGATGACCACGAAGACCTTGGCGATTTCCGACGGCTGGACGTTGAAGAAGCTGAAACCAATCCAGCGCATCGAACCGTTCACCTCCCGGCCGATGCCTGGTACCAGCACCAGCACCAGCAGGCCGAAGGCGCCAATCAGC
The DNA here is from genome assembly GCF_049942315.1 of Pseudomonas wayambapalatensis. Taxonomy (NCBI): domain Bacteria; kingdom Pseudomonadati; phylum Pseudomonadota; class Gammaproteobacteria; order Pseudomonadales; family Pseudomonadaceae; genus Pseudomonas; species Pseudomonas wayambapalatensis. The sequence continues at coordinate 20,821 of NZ_JBNFMU010000133.1, read as the reverse complement.
ATGAGGAAGCCCATGCGCTGCCAGGTGGCGATCGGCACCATCATGGTCAGGCCGCAGGCACCCAGCCCCAGGGCGACGTACACCAGGTGGCGGATCATGTGGTAAAGCGGGTTGCCCGACTGCACCGCGGCGACTTCCGAGGAGGCCGAGGTGATCATCACCAGGCCCAGGCCAAGCAGGGCCAGGCAGCCCGCCAGCAGCGGGAAGTCCAGGTCGATGCCACGACCGCTGATCAGCGGCGAGGGATAGGGCTTGAGGATACCGAAGATCATGCCAGCCCCTCCGCCGCCTGGGCGAACAGCCGCCCGCGCTCTTCAAAATTCTTGAACATGTCGAGGCTGGCGCAGGCCGGCGACAGCAGCACCGCGTCACCTGGCTGGGCGAGCTCGGCGCAGCGCTGCACGGCTTCGTCCAGGGTCTTGACCCGCACCAGCGGCACGCTGTCGCCGAAGGTCTCGGCCAGGCGCTCGGCGTCACGCCCCAGCAGCACCACGGCGCGGCAATGCTTGCCCACCGGCTCGCGCAGAGCAGAGAAGTCCGCCCCCTTGCCGTCACCGCCGGCGATCAGGACCAGCTTGCCATCGATATCGGCGCCCAGGCCCTCGATGGCGGCCAGTGCCGCACCGACGTTGGTGGCCTTGGAATCGTCGTACCAGTTCACGCCATTACGCTCGCGGATCCACTGGCAGCGATGGACAAGGCCCTTGAACTCGCGCAGGGCTTCGAGCATCGGCTCGAACGGCAGACCGGCGGCATGGCCCAGGGCCAGGGCGGCCAGGGCATTGCTCTGGTTGTGCGCACCGCGGATCTTCAGATCGCGCACGGGCATCAGGGTGTGGAACTCGAATGCCAGGTGTTTCTCGCCCGCAGCATCACGTAGGCCGAAGGCCTTGAAGTCGGGGGTGTTGAGGCCGAAGGTCCAGCATGGAATGCCCTCGACCGGCAGCGGCCGGCTCAGGGCATCCTGACGGTTCACCACCACTTGGCGCGCACCCCGGAAGATGCGGTGCTTGGCCAGGTGATAGGCCGGCAGGCCACTGTAGCGATCCATGTGGTCTTCGCTGATATTCAGTACGGTCGCCACTTCGGCGTTGAGCTGGTCGGTGGTCTCCAGCTGGAAGCTCGACAGCTCCATCACATACAACTCGACTGCATCGTCGAGCAGGTCCAGCGCCGGCGTACCGAGGTTGCCACCGACAGCGACGCGCTTGCCGGCCTTGGCAGCCATCTCGCCGACCAGGGTGGTCACGGTGCTCTTGGCGTTGGAGCCGCTGATCGCGATGATCGGCGCCTTGGCATGGCGGGCGAACAGTTCGATATCACCGGAGAGCTTCACGCCTCGCGCGGCGGCTTGCTGCAACGCCGGGGTGGCCAGTGCCAGGCCGGGGCTGACGTAAAGCTCGTTGGCGCGGCACAGGAAGTCCACATCCAGTTCACCACAGCGCACTTCCACCTGCGGGTATTCACGGCGCAGGGTGTCCAGTTCCGGCGGTTGCTCGCGGGTATCGGCGACCGCAAAGGCGATGCCCCGGTTCGCCAGGAAGCGAACCAGGGACATGCCGCTCTTGCCGAGGCCGACAACGATGCGGAATTGGTCGGAAGCGATCAGTGACACGCTCGTTTACCTCAGTTTCAGGGTGGCAAGGCCGATCAGCACCAGAATCACGGTGATGATCCAGAATCGGACGATCACCCGCGGCTCGGGCCAACCCTTGAGTTCGAAATGGTGGTGAATCGGCGCCATGCGAAACACGCGCTTGCCGGTCAACTTGAACGAGGCCACCTGGATCACCACCGAAAGGGTTTCCACCACGAAGATGCCGCCCATGATGAACAGCACGATTTCCTGGCGGACGATCACGGCGATGGTGCCCAGCGCGGCGCCCAGTGCCAGGGCACCGACGTCACCCATGAAGACTTGCGCCGGGTAGGTGTTGAACCAGAGGAAGCCCAGGCCTGCGCCGATCAGCGCACCGCAGAACACGATCAGCTCGCCCGAGCCCGGTACATAAGGGATCAACAGGTATTCGGCGAACTTCACGTTGCCCGACAGATAGCAGAAAATACCGAGCGCACCGCCCACCATCACCGTCGGCATGATCGCCAGGCCGTCGAGGCCGTCGGTCAGGTTGACCGCGTTGCTCGAGCCGACGATGACGAAGTAGGTCAGCACGACGAAGCCGACGCCCAGAGGGATGGTGAAGTCCTTGAGGAACGGCACGATCAGCGTGGTTTCGACGCTGGTCGGTGCAGTCATGTAGAGGAAGACCGCAGCCCCGAGGCCAAATACCGACTGCCAGAAATACTTCCAGCGGCTCGGCAGGCCGCGGGAGTTCTTCTCGATCACCTTGCGGTAGTCGTCGACCCAGCCGATGGCGCCGAACAGCAGGGTGACGATCAGCACCACCCAGACATAGCGATTGGTCAGGTCGGCCCACAGCAAGGTGCTGATGGCGATAGCGGACAGGATCAGCGCACCGCCCATGGTCGGGGTGCCGGACTTGGACAGGTGCGATTGCGGGCCGTCGTTACGCACGGCCTGACCGATCTGGCGAATCTGCAGGGTACGAATCATCCAGGGCCCCAGCCACAGTGCCAGGGACAACGCCGTCAACACACCCAGGATCCCGCGCAGGGACAGGTACTGGAAGACCGCGAAGCCCTTGTAGAACTGTTGCAGATACTCAGCCAACAGCAGCAGCATTAATGTTTCTCCCCGCTGGCACCACACAGAGCAGCCACGACGTTTTCCATCGCAGCGCTGCGCGAGCCCTTGATCAAGATAGTGGTATCGCTGACGCTCTCGGCACGAACGGCGTCGATCAGCTCAGCTTGAGTAGCGAAATGGCGGCCATTGGCGCCGAACGCCTGGACCGCATGAACCATGTTGGTGCCCGTCGCGTACAAGGCATCGACCTTGCCGCGCGCATGGTCGCCCACCTGACGGTGACCTTCCTCGGCCCATTGCCCCAGTTCGCCGATATCCCCGAGCACCAGGACGGTGCGTCCGGAAAAGCCGGCGAGTATATCAATGGCGGCACACATCGAGGTGGGATTTGCGTTGTAGGTGTCGTCGATCACCCGCGCACCGCTGGGCGCGATCTGCGCCACGGAACGGCCCTTGACCGGCTGCACTGCGGCCAGGCCGGCAACGATACCCGGCAGGCTCACGCCCACGGCATGTGCGGCAGCAGCGGCGGCCAGGGCGTTGCTGACGTTATGCGTACCGAGCAGGTTCAACTGTACCGGCGCACTGCCGCTCGGACCGTGCAGGGTGAACGAAGGGCAGCCGCGCGCGTCGCGACCGATGTCGCTGGCATGGAAGTCGGCCTTCTCGTTGGTCAGGGCGAAGCTCAGCACCTGGTGCGCACCGGCGCGCTTGCGCCAGATGTCAAAGGCCTTGTCGTCGAGATTGAGCACGGCGATACCGCCCTCGCCCAAGCCCTCGAGAATCTCGCCCTTGGCCTCGACGATCTTCTCCGGGCCGCCGAACTCACCCACGTGGGCGGTGCCAGCGTTGTTGAGGATGACGACTTGCGGCTGAGTGAGACCAACGGTGTAGCGAATCTCGCCGATGCGCGAAGCGCCCAGCTCGATCACCGCAGCGCTGTGTTCGGGCGCGATCTCCAGCAACGTCAGTGGCGCGCCGAGGTCGTTGTTCAGGTTGCCACGGGTGGCATGCACAAGACCGCGAGTACGCAGGATGGAAGCCAGCATCTCCTTGACCGTGGTCTTGCCGCTGGAGCCTGTGATGGCGACCACCGGCTTGTCGAAGGCGGCGCGATTGAGCGCGCCCAACTGGCCCAGCGCCACACGACAATCGGCAACCAGCAGTTGCGGCAGGTCGACATCGGCGATTTCGCGCTCGACCAACGCGGCCACGGCCCCCTTGGCCTTCACATCGGCAAGGTAGTCGTGACCATCGAAACGCGGGCCGGTCAGTGCAATGAACAGTTGCCCCGCAGCCACGCTGCGGCTGTCGATGCTGACACCGTTGAAGGTGGCGTCGGCACCGACCAGACGAGCACTCAGCGCTGTAGTCAGCAGGCTGAGTGTCATGGGCTTAATCATGTGGAGCCCCCCAGGCTGAAAGTGCCTTCTCGGCTTCGACCAGATCGGAGAAATCAAGGCGCTCGCCATTGATCTCCTGGTAATCCTCATGCCCCTTGCCGGCCAGCACGATCACATCGTCGGCGGCAGCGGTGGCGATCAGGTGTGCGATGGCCTGGCCGCGACCGGCGACGAACTCGGCGTCGGCAGCCTTGGCGAAACCTGGGCGAATGTCATCGAAGATCCGCAGCGGATCCTCGGTACGTGGGTTGTCGTCGGTGACCAGTACGCGGTCGGCCAGACGCTCGGCCACCTCGGCCATCAGCGGACGCTTGCCGCGATCGCGATCCCCGCCGCAGCCGAACAGGCACAGCAGCTTGCCGTGGGCGTGCGGGCGCAGGGCTTCGAGTACCTTCTCCAGTGCGTCGGGGGTGTGGGCGTAGTCAACCACCACCAGCGGCTTGGCACCACCACCCAGGCGCTGCATGCGACCGACAGGCCCCTGCAGTTGCGGGGTGACTTTCAGTATTTCGTCCAGCGAGTAATCCAGCGCCAGCAACGTGGCTACGGCGGCCAGCATGTTGCTCAGGTTGAAGCGCCCGAGCAGTTGGCTGCGCAGTGTGCGTTCGCCTTGAGCGGTGACGATGATGGCGCGCACGCCATCATCGTCGAAGTGGGCTTCGCGGCAGAACAGCGAGGCGTCCGGGTTTTCCAGGCTATAGCTGAGCATCCGGGTCTCGATATGATCGGCACTCGGGCGGCGGGCAAAGTCTTCGGCCAGACGACGACCAAAGGCATCGTCCAGGTTGACCACCTGGCAGCGCAGGCTCGGCCATGCGAACAGCTTGGCCTTGGCGGCCTCGTAGGCCTCCATGCTGCCGTGGTAGTCCAGGTGATCGCGCGACAGGTTGGTCATCACCGCGATATCGAAGGCCAGCGCCGCCACGCGTCCCTGCTCCAGGGCGTGGGAAGACACTTCCATCGCCACGGCCTTGGCACCGCCCTTCTTGAGGTCGTTGAGCGTGGCTTGCACGGCAATCGGGTCCGGCGTGGTCAGGCGGCCGCTCTGCAAGTCACCGAAGAAACCGGTGCCCAAGGTGCCGATCAGACCGCAGCGCTGGCCCAACTGGTCGAGGGCCTGGGCGAGCAATTGCGTCACGCTGGTCTTGCCGTTGGTGCCGGTCACGCCGACCAGGTTGAGCTGGCGGCTCGGCTCGCCATAGAAACGGCCGGCGATGGCCGACAGTTGCGCGATCAGGCCCTTGACCGGAATCAGCGGCACGTCGGTGAGCGGCAGCACCGTGGCGCCCTGCTCTTCATAGGCAATGGCGGCAGCACCGCGGGCAAGCGCGTCGGCGATGTGGTCGCGGCCATCGACCTTGGCACCCGGCACCGCCAGGAACAGATCACCCGGCCGCACCTGGCGGCTGTCGAGTGTCAGCTCGCGAATCAACGGATCGCGGCTGGCATGGGCGAAAAGCTTGCTCAATGGCATTGTCATCAACCACGCCCTCCCTTGGCGGGTACTGCACTGGCCTGCTGCACGTTCGCGGGCGGCAGGTTATCCGGCGGCACGTTCATCAGCCGCAGAGTGCCGGACATGACCTTGCTGAACACCGGCGCCGAGACCAGACCACCGAAGTAACCGCCTTTGCCCGGCTCGTCGATGACCACGACGATGGCGTAGCGCGGGTCGCTCATCGGGCCGAAACCGGCAAACAGCGAACGGTAGGCGTTTTCGGTGTATCCCTTGGAGCCGACCGTGGCCTTGCGCGCAGTGCCCGACTTGCCGGCAACGTGGTAGAACGGCACCTGGGCGCGGAACACACCGCGCGGCGCCTCGATCACCTGCTGCAACATGCCCTGAATGGTCTTGGCGGTTTCCTTCGGAATGGCTTGCACGGCTTCCGGCGCCTTGTCGACCTTGAGAATCGACAGCGGCACCATCTTGCCGTCGTTGGCCAGCGCGGCGTAGGCGTGAACCAACTGCAGGGCGGTGACCGATACGCCGTATCCATAGGAGAGCGTGGCTGTCTCGGCCTTGCGCCACTCACGATGGTTGGGCAGGTTGCCCACGCGCTCACCCGGGAATCCCAGGCCGGTGTACTGCCCCAGGCCAACCTGCGACATCACCCGATAGATGGCTTCGCCGCCGATATCGAAGGCGATCTTGCTCATGCCGACGTTACTGGAGTTGATCAGGATGCCGGTCAGGTCAAGGATCGGGCCCTCGCTCCTGGACACGTCCTTGATCGTGTAGCGACCAATCTGCAGGCTGCCCGGATACACCTCGACCTTGTCGGTGGGTTTCCAGCGCCCGCTCTGCAGGGCCGCACTCATGGAAATCGGCTTGACCGTGGAACCTGGCTCGAACACATCGATGATCGCCCGGTTACGCATGGCTGCCGGGAACATGCTGCGGCGGTTGTTGGGGTTGTACGTTGGCTGGTTGACCATCGCCAGGACCTCGCCGGTCTTGACGTCCATGATCACCAGGCTGCCGGCCTTGGCGTCCTGTTCGGCGATGGCGTTGCGCAGCTCGCGAGTCGCCAGGTACTGCAGGCGCAGATCTATCGACAACGCCAAGGTCTTACCGGCCTTGGCGTTCTTGGTGACTTGAATATCCTTGATCAGGCGGCCGCGCCGGTCCTTGATCACCTGGCGTTTGCCAGGCACCCCGGCCAGCCACTCGTCATAGGCGAGCTCGACACCTTCACGACCATGGTCGTCCAGGTCGGTGAAACCCACCATGTGCGCCGTGACATCGCCCGCCGGATAGAAGCGGCGGAACTCCTCGAGGCCGTAGACACCGGGCACTTTAAGGTCGAGTACCTGCTGGCCCTGCTCGGGCGTGAGGCCGCGAACCAGGTAGATGAATTCCTTGTTGGCCTGCTGGGTGAGGCGCTCGATCAGTTGCTGCGGGTTCTGCCCCAGCACAGCGGCCAGTTGCGGCCAACGGTCCTTGGACGCCTGCATCTCCTTGGGGTTGGCCCAGAGAGTGGTGACCGGCGTACTGACGGCCAGAGGCTCGCCATTGCGGTCGGTAATCAGGCCACGGTGTGCAGGAATCGGGATATGGCGCAGGCTGCGAGCATCGCCCTGCCCCTTGAGGAAGTCTCGGTCGACCACCTGCAGGTCGATGATCCGCCAGCTGATCGCGCCGACCATCAACGCCAGCAGGCCTACGACGACCCGGAAGCGCCAGGGGTAGAGTGCACCCTCGAGCTTCATCATGGCGTCACCATCCGCACTTCGTCAGCGTTGGGTACGCGCATCTTCAACTGGCCGGCAGCCAGGTTTTCGATACGACTGTGGGCAGTCCAGGTGCTCTGCTCGAGAATCAGGCGCCCCCACTCAGCCTGGGCCTTGTCGCGCTCGCTCAGCTCGTTGTAGAGCGTGTTGAGCAACTGGCGGTTCCAGTGAGCGCTGTAGGAGACAGCGATGGCCGACACCAGCACGCCAACGAACAGCAGAAGCATCAGGAAGCTTCCGCCTGGCAATGGCTTGGCGAACAGGCGACTCACCGCAGCTTCTCCGCCACGCGCATGACGGCGCTGCGCGCACGCGGGTTGGCCTTGAGTTCTGCATCGGAGGCGAACTGCGCCTTGCCGATCAGCTTGATACGAGGTTCGAAGGCCTTGTGCTGCACCGGCAGGTTGCGTGGCAGGTTATCCGCTTCGCCCTTGACCAGCTTGCGCATGAACAGTTTGACGATGCGGTCTTCCAGCGAGTGGAAGCTGATCACCGCCAGGCGGCCGCCGACTTCCAGCGCCTCGAGCGCGGCGTCCAGGCCGGCCTCCAGATCGCCCAGTTCGTTATTGACGTGAATGCGCAGCCCCTGGAAAGCGCGAGTCGCCGGATTCTTGCCCTTCTCCCAAGCAGGGTTGGCGACCTTGAGCACTTCGGCCAGGTCGGCGGTACGGGTGAACGGCTGCTTCTCGCGACGCTCGACCACCGCACGCGCCATGCGACCGGCAAAACGCTCCTCGCCGTACTCCTTGAACACGCGGGCTATTTCTTCGACGGGCGCGGTGGCGATGAACTCGGCGGCGCTGATGCCCTGGCCCGGATTCATGCGCATGTCCAGCGGGCCATCGTTGAGGAAACTGAAGCCGCGCTCAGGATCGTCCAGCTGCGGCGAGGAGACACCCAGGTCGAGCAGGATACCGCTGACCTTGCCGTCCAGCCCGCGCGCGCGCACCTCATCACCCAGTTCGGCGAAGCTGCGCTGCACAATGACAAAGCGGCCGTCTTCGGCCGCCAGCGCTTGCCCCGTGGCAATCGCCTGTGGATCTTTGTCGAAGCCCAGCAGCCGCCCTTGCGGCCCGAGCTTGCTGAGAATGAGACGACTGTGCCCACCGCGACCAAAGGTCCCGTCCAGATAGCAACCGTCGGCGCGCAGGGCCAATGCCTCGACAGCTTCGTCGAGCAATACGGTGATGTGGTTGAAGCCGCTATCTATCGTCACAGGATCAGGTCACGCAGTTCATCGGGCATGGCGCCCGGTTGTTGAATAGCTGCGAGGTCGGCTGCCGAAACCGCGTTCCAGGCATCCTCATCCCACAGCTGGAATTTGTTCAGTTGCCCCACCAGCATCGCCTTCTTGTCGAGCTTGGCGTACTCACGCAAACGGGGCGGAACCAGGAAACGACCACTGCCATCGAGCTCCAGGTCCACCGCATTACCGATCAGCAAACGCTGCAGGCGGCGGTTTTCCTCACGCAGCGACGGCAAGGCACGCAACTTGGCTTCTATCTGCTCCCACTCATCGAGGGGATAAACACACAAGCAGGGGTCAACAGCGTCGATGGTCACGATAAGTTGACCATTGCAACGCGAATCGAGCTCGTCACGGTACCGGCTCGGCATGGCGAGACGGCCCTTTGCATCGAGGCTGACGGCGTTGGCTCCGCGGAACACGGCTGCGATTCCCCACAATGGTAACTTTTTTGTGCCAGAAAACCCACTTCATCCCACTTTCTGCCACTTGCGCACACTATAGGAATCCGTCCGCCACACCGTCAAGGCGCGTTCATAGGGAAAACCCTTACAGGACCGAGATTTAGCGCAACAAAGGAAGGAGGAAGGACTACCGGAAGAAAAAATTGGCGGAAAAAATCAAGCGCACTCAAACGGATAGAGTGTGAAGTTAAAGTGAATTATCAAGAGTAAGAACTTTTCGGCATTACCAGGAAGGATCTGCTATCGATTCAAGCAGGAAGAGAGGGGGTGGAGAGTCGATCTGTAAGCCGGGTTTTGTCGAGGACAGTCATTCCTCTACGACGGCCATCACTGGACGCCTCTAGCAACCTACCCGGTTCCGACGCGGGCCACGCCGTATGGAACCCTATTTGGTCTTGCTCCGAGTGGGGTTTACCTAGCCACGAACTGTTGCCAGCCGTGCGGTGCGCTCTTACCGCACCTTTTCACCCTTACCGGCACCGAAGTGCTTAGGCGGTTGTTTTCTGTGGCACTTTCCGTAGGCTCGCGCCTCCCAGGCGTTACCTGGCACTCTGCCCTGCGGAGCCCGGACTTTCCTCCCCCTGATTTTGCGGAACAAAAACAGGCAGCGACTGTCCGATCGACTCTCCGCCGACAAGGGTAACGGCAGGCGCGATCAAGAACAAGCAATACCGCAAATAATATCATTACGCCATTAATGGCTTTTCTGTTTATCCAGCGCTGCTTGATAAAGAAGATTCTTACGCACCCCGGTAATTTCCGCCGCCAATGCTGCCGCCCGCTTGAGCGGTAATTCTGCCAGCAACAGATCCAATACACGCATGGCGTCGCTACTGATCGCCTGGTCGTCTTGCGGCGCACTCCAGCCCGCCACCAGCACCACGCACTCACCACGCTGCTGATTGGCGTCAGCTGCGACAAAGGCGCGCAACTCGGCCAGCGGCAAGCCCTTGAGCGTCTCGAACGTCTTGGTCAGCTCTCGCGCCAGTACAGCCGGGCGCTCACCGCCGAATACCGCCTCCATGTCTTCCAGGCACTCAAGGATACGATGCGGCGCTTCATAGAAGATCAAGGTCCGAGGTTCTTCCTTGACCTGCTCCAGACGCGCACGGCGCCCGACAGCCTTCGCCGGCAGGAAGCCTTCGAAAATGAAGCGATCAGAGGGCAGCCCCGCCGCCGACAGCGCAGCGATCAGCGCGCACGCCCCTGGCACCGGCACCACCTTCACCCCGGCAGCACGCGCCTGGCGCACCAGGTGATAGCCCGGATCGGAAATCAGCGGCGTGCCGGCGTCGGACACCAGCGCCACATCGTCACCCGCCAGCAAGCGCGCAATGAAGCGACTGCCTTCGTCGCGCTCGTTGTGCTCATGGCAGGCCGCCAGCGGCGTCTCGATGCCGAAATGCTGCAGCAGACGCACCGAGTGGCGGGTATCCTCGGCGGCGATCAGCGCCACGCCGGCCAGCACCTTGAGTGCCCGGGCGCTCATGTCGTCGAGGTTGCCGATGGGCGTCGCAACGACGTAAAGCGTACCCGCTATGGATTTTGGAACCCCTGCAACATCAGTCACTGCACACACCTGCCTTGCCGATCAAAGGCGCCATTGTAGCCCGAGCGCCCGCAACAAGGCGCAAAGAACTTGGCCGCCATCCCCTGACATGCGACCTATAGTGAAGGATCAGCGTCAGCAAGATCGCGCCCCGGCCAGCGCTTGGGTACAATTGCCGGCCAACTTGATCGAGTAACAGGACCCTTACATGATCGCTTGCCTGCGGCTGCTCACAGCCCTCTGTCTCGCTGCCCTGCTGGCAGCCTGCGCCAGCTCGCCCTCATCCAGCCTGGGCGAACTGCCACGCACCCCGGACGCCAGCATCGAGCAACTGCTCGAGAAGGCGGCTTCCAGCAAGTCCGCCGAAGACGCCGCGCTGCTGCGCCTGAGCGCCGCCGACATGGCCTACCGGCAGAAGGACTTCCCACGCGCCGCACGCATCCTCGAGCAGGTTCCACTGGACACGCTCAAACCCGCCCAACAGGTGTTCGCCAGCACCCTGGCTGCCGAGCTGGCGATGAGCCGCAACCAGCCCAAGGCCGCCCTCGGCGCCCTGTCGCACCCGAGCCTGCAACGCGTCGGCGAGCTCCCCGAAGAGCAGCAGGTGCGCACCTACAGCGTGCATGCTGCAGCCCTCGAAGCCGACGGCCAGGCACTTCCTGCGGCCCAGCAGCGCATCTTGCTGGCTCCGCTGCTCAGCGGCCCGGACGCAACCAAGAACAACGATGCCATCTGGTCGCTGGTAGCCTCGCTGCCCGCCGACCAGCTGCAGCAACCAACCAGCAACCCGCCCCTCGCCGGCTGGACCAGCCTGGCCCTGGCGGTCAAGAGCGCCGGCACCCTGGAGCAGCAACAGGCCGCCATCGACAGCTGGCGCCAGCAACATGCCGATCATCCGGCCGCCAAGCAGTTGCCTGACGCACTGGTCAAGCTCAAGCAACTGGCCAGCCAGCCGCTGACCAAGATCGCCCTGCTGCTGCCACAGGAAGGCCCGCTCGCCGGTGTAGCCCGCGCGCTGCGCGACGGCTTCATGGCGGCCCATTTCCAGGCCCAGCAATCCGGCCAGCCAGCGCCGGCGGTTCAGGTTTTCGACAGCTCGCGCCTCACCTCGCTGGACGACTTCTATCGCCAGGCCCAGGCGGCCGGCGTACAGCTGGTGATCGGTCCGCTCGAAAAACCACTGGTGAAGAAACTCGCCGACTACCCGCAACTGCCCATCACCACCCTGGCACTGAACTACGCCGAGGCCGGGCAGAAATCGCCACCACAACTCTTCCAGTTCGGCCTCGCCGCCGAGGACGAAGCTCGCGAAGTCTCTCGCCGTGCCCGCGCAGACGGCCTGGTCCGCGCCGTGGCCCTGGTGCCGAGCGGCGAATGGGGTGACCGCGTGCTCGCAGCTTTCCGCCAGGACTGGGAAGGCAACGGCGGCACCCTGCTCGCTGCCGAGCGCATCGCCCAGCCAGTCGCCCTGGCCCAACAGATCGCCGACCTGTTCCAGCTGCGCCAGAGCGAAGGTCGTGCCAAGAGCCTGCAGAGCGCCGTGGGTGGTAATGTCGCCGCACAACCATCGCGTCGCCAGGACATCGATTTCATCTTCCTCGCCGCCACCCCGCAGCAGGCCCAGCAGATCAAGCCGACCCTCAACTTCCAGTACGCGGGTGACGTACCGGTCTACGCCACCTCCAACCTCTACAGCGCCAGTGGTGACGTGAACCAGTACAACGACATGAACGGCATCCGCTTCTGCGAAACCCCCTGGTTGCTGGACAACACCAACAGCCTGCGTCAGCAAGTCGTGCAGCAGTGGCCTCAAGCTGCCGGCAGCCTGGGTCGCCTGTACGCCATGGGTGTCGATGCCTACAGCCTGGCGCCACGCCTGGGCCAGCTCAAGGCGCTGCCTGACAACCGCGTCGAGGGCCTGTCCGGCAGCCTGAGCATCAACGCCAACCAGCGTATCGAACGCCAACTGCCATGGGCCGAATTCTCCGGCGGTCAGGTCAAGCGCCTGCCGGATACTGCACGCTGATGCCCGACGCCTCCCCCACCAGCGCCGGGCTCGCGGCAGAAAACCAGGCCCTCGAGTATCTTCGAGGGCAAGGCCTGCAACTGCTGACGCGTAACTGGCAATGCAAGGGAGGCGAGCTTGATCTGGTCATGCTCGACGCCGATACAGTAGTATTCGTCGAAGTCCGCTACCGCTTGCACGCGGATTTCGGCGGAGCGCTCGAAAGTATCGACGCGCGCAAGCAGAAACGCCTGGCGCTTGCCGCCAACCTGTTCCTGCTGAAGGAGTCCCGCTGGGCCGATCACCCCTGCCGCTTCGACGTAGTCGCCCTGCAGGGCAGCCACCATGCAGGTCGGCCGCTTCAATGGCTGAAAAACGCCTTCGAATGCTGAACCCATTCCGATTTCTTTGCTCTATGTTTCGCGGGCTGGCCCCTGTCGCGCGTCGCGCAGGCCTCCGCCGCACTTAAGGTCACACCAGATGGACATGCAATCCCGAATTCGCCGGCTGTTCCAGGCCAGCATCGATACCAAGCAACAGGCAATGGACATCCTGGCACCGCACATCGAGCAGGCCAGCCTGGTCATGGTCAACGCGCTGCTCAACGAGGGCAAGATGCTCGCCTGCGGCAACGGTGGCTCGGCGGGCGACGCCCAGCATTTCTCCTCGGAACTGCTCAACCGCTTCGAGCGCGAGCGTCCGAGCCTGCCAGCCATCGCCCTGACCACCGACAGCTCGACCATCACCTCGATCGCCAACGACTACAGCTACAACGAAGTCTTCTCCAAGCAGATCCGCGCCCTGGGCCAACCCGGCGACGTACTGCTGGCGATCTCCACCAGCGGCAACTCGGCCAACGTGATCCAGGCGATCCAGGCCGCACATGATCGTGAAATGATTGTCGTAGCATTGACCGGACGTGACGGCGGCGGTATGGCTTCGCTGCTGCTGCCCGAGGATGTGGAGATCCGCGTCCCCTCCACGGTCACTGCGCGTATCCAGGAAGTCCACCTGCTGGCGATCCATTGCCTGTGCGATCTGATCGACAGCCAACTGTTCGGGAGTGAAGAATGATCCCCAAGCGCCTCGGCCTCATGGCCCTGACCCTGTGCCTCGGTATTTCCGGTTGCAGCTCGGTATTGACCTCGACCCGCAACTCGCCGATCGAAGATGATCGCGGCACCCGCACCATCGGTAGCAAGATCGACGATTCGCTGATCGAAACCAAGGTTTCGGTCAACGTCGCCAAGGCAAGCCCCGACCTGGACAAGGGCTCGCACATCGTCGTCAGCAGCTACAACGGCATCGTGCTGCTCGCCGGTCAAACGCCGCGCGCCGACCTCAAGAGCCTCGCCGAGCAGACCGCCGGCCAGGTACAACGGGTCAAGAAGGTGCATAACGAGCTGCAGGTGATGCAGCCCTCGTCGATCCTGGCACGCAACAACGACACCTGGCTGACCACCAAGATCAAGACCCAGATGATCGGTGATGCCAACGTTCCCAGCTCACGCATCAAGGTGATCACCGAGAACGGAATCGTCTACCTGCTCGGCCTGGTCACCCAGCAGGAAGCCAACGCCGCCACCAACGTGGTTCAGGGTGTGTCTGGCGTACAGAAAATCGTCAAGCTGTTCGAGTACATCGACTAACACTGCCAGCGGCCCCCCAGCCCCGGCGCTGGGGCACCGCAGACAACGGCATGCATTACCCTCACACCCTCAGGAAGTACCCATGAAGAAGTCCCTGCTGTCCCTCCTGGCCATTACTGCCTTCGCCACCCTGGCCGGCTGCTCTACCCCGAGCGTGATCACCCTCAACGATGGCCGCGAGCTGCAGACCACCGACACGCCGAAGTTCGACCGTGACTCCGGCTTCTATGAATTCAAGCAGCTCGATGGCAAGCCGACCCGTATCAACAAGGATCAGGTCCGCTCCATCAAGGACCTGTAATCCGAACTTGAAAAAAAAGGCGATCCATCTGGATCGCCTTTTTTGTTACTTGACCACTTTCAAGCTCGGTCGTCCAGTCGGTCGCGGCGGCTGGCCACCACCTTCCGGCGGGCCATCATCATCAGGCTCGACGCCTTCTTCCTCATCGAGCTCTTCGCCCCCCATCAACGGCGGCTCCAGCTCGAACACCATGCCCTGGCCATTCTCACGGGCATAGATACCCAGAATTGCACCAGCTGGCACATAGAGCGAATGAGCTACACCACTGAACCGCCCCTCGAAGCTCACCGCTTCGTTGTCCATGTGCAGGTTACGCACGGCACTGGGCGAGATGTTCAAGACGATCTGGCCATCGCTGGCAAATCCCTGGGGCACCTGGACCGCCGGATACTCGGCATTGACCAGCATATGGGGGGTGCAATCGTTGTCGACGATCCACTCGTACAGTGCTCTAACCAGATAGGGGCGACTGGAGTTCATCAACGGCTCCTTAAAGCTTGCGCATTTCACGTTCAGCAGCAGACAGGCTCGCCTGGAAAGGCTCGCGGGCGAACTGTCGCTCCATATAATCCAGCAGCGGCTTGGCTTGCCGCGGCAGCTCGATACCCAGTACCGGCAATCGCCAGAGTATGGGCAGTAGACAACAATCGACCAGGCTTTGCTCCTCGCTCATGAAGCAGGGAAACTCGCCGAACAGCGCCGAGACACCAGTCAGACTCTCGCGCAGCGACTTGCGCGCCTCACCGCGGGCTGCCTCGGCGGCACGCGGATCGAGAATGACATCGGCCAGTGCACACCAGTCACGCTGGATACGGTGCATCAGCAGGCGGCTGTTGCCGCGCGCCACCGGGTATACCGGCATCAGCGGCGGATGAGGATAACGCTCCTCGAGGTATTCCATCACCACGGTCGATTCGTACAACGCCAGGTCGCGATCGACCAGGGTTGGCACGCTGCCATAGGGATTCACTTCGATCAGTTTGGGCGGCAGACGATCGGCGATGACGTCGATGATCTGCACACTGACGCCCTTCTCGGCGAGAACGAGGCGTACCCGATGAGAATAATGGTCAGCGGGGTCGGAATAGCAGGCTAACCTGTTGGTCGCGCCCATGTAGCTCCTCCTCGCATGGGGATGCTTGTGAAACTGCAAATGCAAACGCGCCCTGGGAGGCTCCTCGCGATTGCGCAGGAGCACCCCAGGGCGCGTTCAACTACCAGAAACTACTGCGTGATCAGTGCACGTCCTTCCAGTATTCGCGCTTGAGCAAGTAGGCGAACACGAAGAAGAAAGCCAGGTACAGCAGGACATAGGTGCCGATGCGCTGACTTTCCAGTTTGACCGGGTTGGCCGAATAGGCCAGGAAGGTCACCAGGTTCTTGACCTTCTCGTCGAACTGCTCGGGCGTCAGGGTACCGGATTTCGGCTCGATGGTCAGCTGGTCACAGGCTTCATGGGTCAACGGACTGCCAGTCAGCGGGTCGAATTGCTTCTTGCCGTCGACCACTGTCTGGATCTGCTTGCAGCCAATCACCTGGTTGCCCTGCAGCCCGACCAGCACGTTGGGCATGCCCACGTTCGGGAAGACCTTGTTGTTCACCCCATAAGGGCGCGACTTGTCTTCGTAGAAGCTGTGCAGGTAGCTGTACAGCCAATCGTTGCCACGCACTCGGGCGACCAACGTGAGATCAGGCGGCGCCGCACCGAACCAGGTCTTGGCATCGCTGGGCTGCATGCCGATCTTCATGTGATCGCCGATCTTGGCCCCCGTGAACACCAGCTTTTCGAGCATCAGCTCGTGGGGGATGCCCAGGTCATCGGCAACCCGCTCGTACCGCTGGAACTTGGCGCTGTGGCAACCCATGCAATAGTTGGCGAAGGTGCGCGCCCCGTCTTGCAACGCGGCCTTGTCGGTCAGGTCGATATCGACCTTCTGCAGCTCCACACCCTGCTCGGCAGCAAAGGATAAGGCAGGCATCAATGCCAGGAACATTACTGCAATAAACTTTTTCATCAGCCAGTCACCCTTTCCGGAACCGGTTTTGTCTTCTCGAGCCTTGTGTAGAACGGCATCAACAGGAAGTAGGCGAAATACAGCACGGTGCAGACCTGGGACAGCAGGGTCCGTCCGGGCGTAGGCGCCAGCACACCGAGCACGCCGAGAATGATGAAGGCCACGCAGAACACCAGCAGGAAGATCTTGCTCAACCAACCCTTGTAGCGCATGGAGCGCACCGGGCTGCGATCGAGCCAGGGCAACACGAACAGCACCGCGATCGCCGCGCCCATGGCGATGACGCCGAACAGCTTGTCAGGCACCGCCCGCAGGATCGCGTAGAAGGGCGTGAAGTACCACACCGGCGCAATGTGCTCGGGGGTCTTGAAGGCGTTGGCCTGCTCGAAGTTAGGTTTTTCCAGGAAGTAGCCACCCATTTCCGGGAAGAAGAACACCACGGCGCAGAACACGAAGAGGAATACCACGACCCCGACGATATCCTTGACGGTGTAGTACGGGTGGAAGGGAATGCCATCCAGCGGTACGCCGTTCTCGTCCTTGTGCTTCTTGATGTCGACACCGTCCGGGTTGTTCGAGCCCACCTCGTGCAGTGCCAGGATGTGCAGCACCACAAGCCCGAGAATGACGATCGGCAGCGCCACCACATGCAGGGCAAAGAAGCGGTTCAGGGTGATGCCTGAGATCAGGTAGTCACCACGGATCCATTGAGTGAGATCATCGCCGATCACCGGGATGGCACCGAACAGCGAGATGATCACCTGGGCGCCCCAGTAGGACATCTGCCCCCAAGGCAGCAGGTAACCCATGAAGGCCTCGGCCATCAGCGCCAGGTAGATCAGCATACCGAACAGCCACACCAGCTCACGCGGCTTCTGGTACGAACCGTAGAGCAACCCGCGGAACATGTGCAGGTAGACCACGATGAAGAACGCCGAGGCGCCAGTGGAGTGCAGATAGCGCAGAATCCAGCCGTACTCGACATCGCGCATGATGTACTCGACCGAGGCGAAGGCCTCTTCTGCCGAGGGCGTGAAGCTCATGGTCAGCCAGACCCCCGTGACGATCTGGTTGACCAGCACCAGCAACGCGAGGGAGCCAAAGAAGTACAGGAAGTTGAAGTTCTTGGGCGCGTAATACTTGCTCAGGTGGTCTTCCCACATTTTCGTGGCGGGGAAGCGAGCATCAATCCAGTCCATGAACTTGCTCATCATGCGTTCTCCTGATCGACGCCGATGACGATGATGTCGTCCGACTCGTACGAGTGCGGCGGCACTGGCAAATTGAGCGGGGCTGGCTGCGACTTGTAGACGCGACCCGCCAGATCATAGTGCGAGCCATGGCAAGGGCAGAAATAGCCACCGACCCACTTCGGACCGAGATCGGCGGGGGCGACTTCCGGACGGAAAGTCGGCGAGCACCCCAGGTGGGTGCACAAGCCAACGAGAATGAGGATTTCCGGCTTGATCGAGCGGACCTCGGGATCGACGTAGGTCGGCTGCACCGAAGCCTTGGACTCGGGGTCGGACAGGTCTGCAGTGATCTTTTTCAGATTGCCGAGGATCTCTTGCGTTCGTCGCACGATGAACACCGGCTGACCGCGCCATTCGGCAACCATCTGCTGCCCGGGCTCAACCTTGGCGATGTTGACCTTCACCGGTGCCCCAGCGGCTTTCGCCTTGGCACTGGGGAACCATGACCCCACGAACGGTACCGCAGCCCCCACTGCCCCCGCAGCCCCCACCACGGATGTGGCAGCTACGAGGAAGCGGCGCCGGCCTGCGTTGACGCCGTCATTGCTCATTCAGTCCTCTCCCATCAGCTTTCTTCTCGCCCGCTGGATCAGGCGTCTATTAGTAATGTCTGTGGCGCTAAAAATTGGCCGCCATGGTAAGAAACAAATCCACACACTGACAAGGTGATTACCCCTGGTTCGGGCTACAACCCTCGCTTTGCTTGATCTGCGTCTATGTGGCAACTCGGCCCGGACATGCTGACAGGTTAGTTCAAGACATAAAAAAAGCCCGGTTCCAAGGAACCGGGCTTTTTCGACTGCCGAAGCGCTATTAACGCTTGGAGTACTGAGGACGCTTACGCGCTTTACGCAGACCCACTTTCTTACGCTCGACTTCACGAGCGTCGCGGGTGACGTAGCCAGCACGACGCAGAGCGCCACGCAGGGTTTCGTCGTATTCCATCAGAGCGCGGGTGATACCGTGGCGGATAGCACCGGCCTGACCGCTGACACCACCACCGGCGACGGTGACGTAGATGTCGAACTTCTCAACGGTCTCGGTCAGTTCCAGCGGCTGGCGAACAACCATGCGAGCGGTTTCGCGGCCGAAGAAAGTGTCCAGAGGACGGTTGTTGATGGAAATGTTACCAGTACCCGGACGCAGGAAAACGCGAGCGGTTGCGGTCTTGCGACGGCCAGTGCCGTAATTTTGAGTCGCCGACATAATGAACTATCCCGTTAGATCTTCAGTTCTTGAGGCTGCTGAGCAGTGTGAGGGTGGGTAGCACCCGCGTACACTTTCAGCTTGCGGTACATGTCGCGACCCAGCGGGTTCTTCGGCAGCATGCCTTTGACCGCGGTCTCGATGACGCGCTCAGGGGCCTTGTCGATCAGCTTCTCGAAGCTGATTTCCTTGATGCCACCTGGGAAGCCGGAGTGGGAGTAGTACATCTTGTCCGAAGACTTGGCACCAGTTACACGAACCTGCTCGGCGTTGATGACGACGATGTAGTCGCCGGTGTCAACGTGAGGAGTGTACTCAGGCTTGTGTTTGCCGCGCAGACGGGTAGCGATTTCGGTAGCCAGACGACCCAGGGTCTGACCAGCGGCATCGATTACGAACCACTCGCGCTTTACTGTTTCCGGTTTAGCAGTAAAAGTTTTCATTCTCTAAAGCCTCAGAGGCCGCCCAGCGAAAAATAGACGGCGAATCTTACTGGATAGTGCACAACTTGCCAAGGGCAAGCGCGCAGCCGAGCACGGACGCTTTTGGGGGCTCGGGTCGGGCACGCCCATGATCGACGGGGTTCTTCCTGCGTGGTGGTGCATCACTTCCGCCACACGGAGAGGCCCAGCATTATCCAGATTGCGCAAAGATTTTCAACCTGCTTTGATGGTTTCTTTGTCCAGCAGAGAGCCTTCCGATGGAATACCGCAAGCTCGGCCGTACCGACCTCAACGTCAGCGCACTGTGCCTGGGCACCATGACCTGGGGTGAGCAGAACGTCCAGGATGAGGCCTTCGAGCAGATCGCCCTGGCCAAGACCGCCGGCATCAACTTCATCGACACCGCCGAAATGTACCCGGTGCCGCCGCGCCCGGAGACCTACGCGGCGACCGAACGCATCATCGGCAACTGGTTCGCTGCCAATGGCGACCGTGACGACTGGATTCTCGCCAGCAAGGTCGCTGGCCCCGGCAACGGCATCAGCCATATCCGCGACGGCCAGCTCAAGCACAACCGCCAGCACATCGTCGCCGCGCTGGACGAAAGCCTCAAGCGCCTGCAGACCGACCGCATCGACCTCTACCAGCTGCACTGGCCGGAGCGTTCGACCAACTTCTTCGGCAAGCTGGGCTACCAGCACCTGCCCAACGACCTGTTCACGCCGCTGGAGGAAACGCTGGAGGTGCTCGACGAGCAAGTGCGCGCCGGCAAGATCCGCCACATCGGCCTGTCCAACGAAACGCCATGGGGCACCATGAAGTTCCTGCACCTGGCCGAAAGCCGCGGCTGGCCACGGGCAGTGTCGATCCAGAACCCGTACAACCTGCTCAATCGCAGCTTCGAGGTGGGCCTGGCGGAAGTGGCGATCCGCGAGCAGTGCGGCCTGCTGGCTTATTCGCCACTGGCCTTCGGCATGCTGTCGGGCAAGTACGAGAACGGCGCGCGCCCGGAAAAGGCACGCCTGACCTTGTTCAGCCGCTTCGCCCGCTACTCCAACCCGCAGACCGTGGCCGCCTGCAGCCGCTACGTGCAGTTGGCCCGCGAGCATGGCCTGGATCCGGCGCAGATGGCCCTGGCATTCGTCACCCGCCAGCCGTTCGTGACCAGCAACATCATCGGGGCGACCGATCTCAAGCAATTGCAGAGCAACCTGGACAGCGCCAACCTGGTGCTGAGTGACGAACTGTTGGCGGCGATCGAGGCACTGCACCAGCAGCAGCCAAACCCGGCGCCCTGAGCGTGATCATGTACTGCCCTCTTCGCGAGCAAGCCCGCTCCCACAAGGTTCATCACAGGCCTTGTGGGAGCGGGCTTGCCCGCGAAGAGG